>JAPUIR010000048.1 GCA_027296805.1 Chloroflexota bacterium
CCAACTCCACTCCGGCCAAAGCGACCACGGGAACACGTTCGCCGTAGCGTTCGCGGAGCGCGGGGTCGGCGTCCACATCGCGGGCGTCAATCGTGAAGCCGAGTGCCTGCCCGAGGTCGGCCAGGATGGCGGCGGCGGCGGCGCAGAGGCTGCAGTCGTCGCGGGTGTACAAAACGACGTTGCTGGAATCGGTCATAGCGGAGTTACCGTCGCCGGCGCCGGCTGCGGGACTGACCGGGCTGCCGCAACTTGACCTCGCGGCGCTCGGCGCGACGGGCCCGACCTGACTCGCGCGCCTGCTCACGGTCCTTGGGGTCGCCCAGCCGGACGCTGTCGATCTTGGGTTGTGGATTCCGAAGAAGGTAGACCGCCATCCAAACGGCTGCCGCGGTCGTGAGGATGGCCAGGAGCTGGGGCACGGACAGCGCCCCAATGACGTCGGCCTCGTCGCTGCGGAGCAGCGCGAGCAAGCCGCGGATGACCGCGTAGCCAACGACGTAGGTGACGAAGACCCAGCCGTGTCGGACCCGGCCCGTGGCCCACATCAGGATCAGGGTGCCCAGCAGAATCAGGTCGAGAATGGGTTCGTAGCCTCCCGCGACGGGATGCACGGCGAGCGCCTCACCCCCCAGGCCCGCGTCACCGCGCTGCCAGTTCGAAGGGTCGGGGATGCGCCCCTCGCTGACGACGGCCCAAGGGCCGTCCGTACTCGGATTGGTGTAGCGGAAGGCCCAAGGCAGGTCGCTGGCCTTCGCGAAGTGCTCGCCGTTGATGAAATCGCCGATCCGCCCCACCATTTGGCCCAGGATCATGCCGGGTGCAGCCGCGTCGAGCGCCATCCAACGAGGGAAGTTGGGGCGCAAGAAAAGCACGTATAAGAACGCGCCCCCCGCGCCCCCGATCATCGCGCCGTAGATGGAGATGCCGCCGTCGGTGACGGCGAAGATATCGCCCACGTCGTGGATCTGATCGGTGTGCTCGAGAACCCAGAGGAGGCGCGCACCTACGATGCCGCAGACCACGCCGACGAGGGCGACGCTCATCCCGTCGTCTTCGCCTATCCCGATGCGACGGGTGTAGCGCAGGGCGAGCCAGACGCCCAGGGCGATGCCAACGGCCGTAAAGAAGCCGTGCCAGGTCAGCCCGCCGATGATCTCGGGATCGATGTTGATACCGATCGTGGCCACCAGGTCAGGCATCATTCCTCGTCGTCCTCATCCGCTTCAGGAGCATCCGGCGCGCCCAGCGACCGAGCCAGACCCCCGAACTCCCGCGTCAGATTGGTTCCGTGCCCCGCCAGTCCGGCCAGATAGGTTCGCTCCGGGGTGATCTTGGCCCAAACGCGGCGTCGGGGGACTAGAAGCACGATAACGAGCCCCACGATGCCCGCAATGATCGCGGCCCAAAACACGTTGGAGCCTGGATCGCGACGCACGGTCAGCCCGGTGAACTCGCGCGGACCGAGGAAGAGATATTCAAAATCGCCGACGATCGCGGATTCGCCCGCGTCGAGGTTAAAGCGGGGCGTGCCCCCACCCAGGCCCACGCCCAGGCGGGCCGGGCGATCGGCGTAGGCAGGATCGATCCCACCACCCTCGCGGGTCACAGCAATGTTCTCGCCGCCGCGCGCTTCGAACGTGCCGGCCGTGCCGCCCTGGCCGAAGCGCTCCACCAAGATCAGCGCCTCGCCCTCCGCGCCGGGCACGTTGGGCTCGGTGCGGAAGAAGACCGACTCCGATCCGCCGTACGTGAGATCGACGGCGCCGATGCGTTGACTCGCCCCCGCCGACAGGCTGCCCCACTGCGAACCGTCGATGTCCGGCGCGACGTACTCCAACTCCACGTCGCCAAGCCGCACCCGCTCCCCGGGCGCCAGGAAGCCCTGTACGTCAGCGCCACTGAGGAAGTAGAAGAAGCGATCGCCTGAGGCATCCTCGGCGTAGCCCACGCTCACCGACGCCGAATCCGCAAGCGGGATCAGGCCGATGCGCGCGCCGGGCAGATCGTCGCGGGGGACGATGGGCACGACCGTGTCCGAGAAGGGCTGCGCAGCGCCAAGGGCGTAGAGCCGCACGCGGGGCGCGATCGGTTGCGCCTCCCCGATGTGGAGAGCGGCGCTATCGAGGGCGGTGGCGTCAACCCCGCCCGCGAGCGACACGACCGCATAGTGGAACTCGACGCTCTCCTCGGTCGTGATCAAGATCAGCGCCAGGCTCACGTCCGGAGCGAGGGGAACAAGCTGATAGCCCGAGTCGGGCAGGTCGGGGATCAGGAAAGCGGGAGGCACGACTTCGTCGGTGATGAGTTCGCCGCTCACGGCGGCGCGGATCGTGATGCGCGGGCCGAAGAGTTGCTCGTCCAGCATCAGCGTCTCGGAGTAGACGAGTTGACCATCGCGTACGTCGCGAACCTGAAGGGCTGCCCCGTTCTCGTAGTAGGCGGCCTGGTGCAGACGCCAACCGTTGAACGTGATCGGGCCGTTGACGGTCACCTCGCCGGCGGCGATCTCCTCACCGCCGGAGGTGACGCGCACTGCGCTGCGGAAGTCGAGGGCCTGTCCATCGCTGGTGAAGCTGGCCGACGCATCGTCGACGATGACCTGGATCTGCTGACGATCGCCGGCGGTCGCGAAGAGCGGGTGACTCTCGCTTTCGCCCAGCCAGAACTGGATCTCCTCAGCGCCGACCTTGGTGATCAGGGTCCCGACGATGAGCGCGATCAGGCCCGCATGGCTGAGAAACGTTCCCAGCATCGCCCACGAGAAGCGGTCCGCGAAGAGGTAGGTCGCGCCGTCGTGCTCCTCCCTGCTCACGCCGTAGCCACGGCGGCGGAACGCGGCCTCGATCCGGGCGGGTTCGGCCGGAGTAGTGAAGTCGAGGCGGTAGCGGGCGCGCTCGAAGTAGGCATCGTTGACCCGTTTGCGTGGCCGGGAAACGGTGCGCCAGATCGGCGGAAAGCGACTGATGGTGCAGGTCGTGACCGCCAGCGCGAGCACGCCGACCAGGGCGTACCAGTAGGGCTGGTTGTAGAGATTGAAGATGCCCCCGCGGGCGTCGTAGAACCAGGGGAAGTTCGCCAGGAGATCGGTGAAGGGGCCCCAGGTCCCGCGCTGAAGCTCGACGTGTTCCCGGATGCGCTCAATGGAGCCGGTGAACTGGGGGGGCACCTGGGGAATGAGGACGCTGAGGAAGGCCATGAACGCGACGATCAGAATCATCACGATCGCGACGCGGACCGAGGTGAGCTTCTTCCAGACCCAGTAGACCGGGTCTGGCATGTCGCCCCGATTGACACTCTTGCGCGCGCGGGACTGAACCGCCGCCATCGTCTGCTTACCCGTTCTGGAGCAGGCTGCCGACCTACCCGACGCTGACCTCACCGGATCAGCGTAAACGACCCGCGTGGTAGGAACCGCCGGGCAGGCGGCGCTGTTCGTGGGCTAGGGGGAGTCGCCCGGACTGAGGTCGAAGAGTGTGAGATAGAGGGCGCGGGCCTCCAGGGGCGGCAGACCCTGGCCCAGGTAGTCGTCGTTGACGCGGATCTCGAGGTGGAGGTGATAGTCGGTTCCGGGCGCGGTAATGGCCTCGAGCTGGCCGGACTCCCCTACGAAGCCGATCACCTCGCCGCTGCGCACCAAGTCGCCGATCTCGAGGCCCGCGGCGACCGCGCTGAGATGGGCGTAGCGGCTGACGACGCCGGCGCCGTGGTCGATCCAAACCTGACGGCCGCGCAGGCGGTCGAGGAAGAATTCCCGCCGCTCCGGATCGAGCGTTGCCACCAGCGAATCGCTGGCTTCCTCGAACTGCTCGATCGTGAGCTCGGTGTAGGTCTTGTCGATGCGAATGACCGTGCCCGCCTTGGCGGCCAGCACAGCGGTGCCCTGGTCGATCGGGCGGCAACTGGCCCAGCCGTAGAGGTCGAAGCCTTCGTGGATGCCGTTGCGGTATTCGCGGGGGGCGCCGGGCAGGTGGCCCTCGAAGTCGGACAGGCAGGCGCCGTCGATAGGGATCAGGAAGCCGGTCAGCTCGGGTTCGGCTTGCGCTTGCACGGTCTCAGCCGGATTCGGTTCGGGCTGGTCGGGCTGGGTGTCAGGCGGCGCGTCTCCGGGATCCGTCGCGGGCGGGTCCGGTTCGCCGTCGTCCGGACCCGGGACGGCGGCTTGCTGTTCAGTCTGATCCCCGCTCTGTGACACGTCCGACTGCGCGTCGACGTCCGACACCACGGCGGCATCGTCCTCGCCGTTCGCGCTGAACGCCAGCACGACCGCGATCACGAACACGCCGATCGCCCCCAGCACCCAGGCCCAGGCGGGCCCAGGCAGCCAGGAGTCGCCGCTGGGCGCGGGAATGGAGTCCTGCTCCGCGCGCAGCCGCTCCGGTTCCTCCGGCGGCTCGATGGGCGGGTCGTCGGATTCAGGTGGTTGTGATGTGATGCGCCGGCTCCTCGGTCACCCCAAAGTGGCGCGCTAGCGCTGGTGAAGCCCCACATGCAGCGCTTCCGCGTGCGCGCGAGCCTCCCAGGCGTCGTCCAGCGTCGCCAGCCCCCCCTCACCGTAGCGCCGTTCCAGCGCGAGTTGAATCAAGCGATCCGCGAAGTGGGGGTTTTTTGGCAGGAGCGCGCCATGCAGGTACGTACCGAAGGCGTTGCGGACCCGACACCCTTCGCCGCCGTCGCCGCCGTTGTTGCCGAAGCCGCTGATCACATCGCCCAGGGGCACCGCGCCCTCGTTGAGATAGGTGCGGCCGCCGTGGTTCTCGAAGCCGACCAGCGTCTCCCCCTCCCAAATCGCGACCACGTTGCCAACGCAGCGGTCGAACGTCTTCCCGGGATGGACCGAGCGCATGTCGAAGACGCCGACCCCCTCCAGCACCTCCCCGTCGATGTCGCGGTAGCTGCGGCCAAAGAGCTGGTAGCCGCCACAGACGGCCAGAATCACGCCGTCGTCGTCGCGAAAGTCTTGCAGCGCCGCGGTGCGCGTGAGGAGATCCTGGTAAACGCGACGCTGCTCGCGGTCCTGGCCGCCGCCGATGAAGACGAGGTCCGTGGAGGCGGGGTCCCAGGCGTCGCCCACACCGATCTCGTCCACTTCCAAATCGATGCCGCGCAGAGCGCAGCGCCGTCGCAGCGCGAAGATGTTGCCGCGATCGCCGTAGAGGTTCATCAGGGTGGGGTAGAGGTGCGCGAGGCGAAGGCTGAGGCGCGTATCGTCCGGCATCACGCGCCCTCCCAGATGCCCCGCGCCCCCGCGCGGCGCCCGAGCCGCTCGCGGACCTCCAAGAGCGCGGTATAGGTGGGCAGGACGACGAGTGGCTCGCCGGCCGGCAGCCGCTCCAGTGCCGCCTCCAACGTCGCGCCGATGCCCTCGTCGTCGGAGGGCAGGTGCGGCGCGGGGAAGCCGGCGTAGGTCAGACGCAGAGCCATGTCGGCTGCGCGGGTCCCGCCCACGGCGACCGATTGTGTGAGCGATCCAAGCGACTCCCAGTCGGTGTCCCAGATCCAGGAGACGTCGGTGCCATCGGCGATCCGGTCGTTGAGGAGGACAAGTAGGTGGAGTGGCGACCCGGCGCCGCGCCGTTGCAGGGTACGAAGCGCCTCGTTCATACCGGCGGGATTCTTGCCCAGCAGAACGCGGACGGTATGGCCATCGACGACCAACTCCTCCTGCCGTCCGAACGCGGGCTCGACCCGCTGAAGTGCGGCGGTCGCGACATCGAACGGGACCTCGAGAACGCGTGCGGCGGCCGTGGCGGCGAGGGCGTTGTAGACGTTGTAGAGGCCCACGAGCGGCAGGCGGACGCGCTGCGCGTGGAGGGCATCTTGGCCCTCGGCGAGGTCGAAGCTGATGGCGTCCGGATCGTGGGAATCGATCGCGCGGGCCGCGAGGTCGGGAGCGGGCCGGCGCCGGCCCACGCCGGGGCAGTACCAGTGGCCCAGGTGCGCGTAGAAGCGGCGCTCGTAGATGAAATCGGCCCCGCTGGTGGCGTCCCACAGCGCATCAACGGCGTGTTCGGCATCGGCCCCGGCCGGCAGCGCCGCGTCGGCGTCTTCAATGCCGAAGAGCACGACGGGGCCGGGGGCGTATTCGGCCAGGGTGGCGACCGACGGATCATCGGCGTTGAGGACGAGGACGCTGGAACGGTCGAGGGCGCGGATGGCCTCGACCCAGCGACCGCGCACCGCCTCGATCTCGCCATAGCGATCGAGCTGGTCACGCATCAGGTTCGTGATCACGAGGGCGCGCGGCCGGATCAGGGCCGCTGCCCGCGGGATCGTGGCTTCGTCGGTTTCGAAGACGCCGGTGCTGCCCGCTGGCAAGCCGCCCAAGGGCCCGGCCGCTTCGACGAGCGCGGCGGCGATGCCGCGAATGAGGTTGGAGCCGGCTCGGTTGTGCACCAGCGGGCGGCCATCGTCGGCCAGGATTCCGGCCAGCATGCGGGCGGTTGTCGTTTTGCCGTTGGTGCCGGTGACCAACACGGAGGTCTCGAGTTCGGCGGCAAGCTGGGGCACGATCTCCGGCGCGACGCGCTCCGCCAGCAGGCCGGGGATCGCGGTCCCGCCGCGCCCGGCGCTGCGCGTGGCCTGCCGCGCGAGCTTGCCGGCCAGGACCGCCGCTCGGGTGCGCGCGCGCATGGTTACGTCGCCGGGGTGGGAGCGCTGGGGCCCCGCAGGGCAATGAGCATCTGTTCGAGGCCGATCAAGCCCAGCAAGCGCCCGTTCTCCACGACCGGGAGGATGGTGGTTTTGGCCTCGCGCAGGCGCTCAAGCGCTTCTTGGCCGCTGGCGCTGGGGCCGATGGAGGCGATGGAGCCCGCATCGATCATGACATCACCCGCTGTGGAATTGAGATAGCTCTGCTCGTCCAACAGGGCGATCTGCGCGCCCGTCAGAATGCCCACGACGGTCTCGTCGGCGGAGACCAGATAGGCCGCGCCGTGGTCGATGCGGTCACGCGCCGGCGCGAGTCCTCGCACGGCGGTATCGGACTGGACGGTGCGCAGCCGCGTGGACATGACGTCACGCACCGTGACGTTCCCCAGCCGCTCCTCCGCGGCCGCTATCGCATGGCTCTGCGCGGCGGCGTTGTAGAGGAAGCCACCGATCATGATCAGCCAGAGCCCGTTCAGGCCGCCGGTGCCGTCGCCGATGTCGATCACGAGGATGGCGACGCCGCCGATCGCGAGCGCGGCACCCACGAGTTGCCCAACCCTCGCGGCGTAGCGGGTGGCGCGGGTGCGGGATCGCGTCACGCCCCAGATCAGGGCGCGGAAGACCCGCCCACCATCGAGCGGGAAGCCCGGCAACATGTTGAAGATGGCCAGGGTGAGATTGATGAAGCCGAGCCACTGGATCACCGCGGCAAGCGGGCTGTTTCCAGATCCCGTGAGGTAATAGAGGGCGAAGAAGAGGCCGCCCAGCGCCGCGCTCGTGAGCGGACCCACGATGGCGATCACGAACTCCTGCGAGGCGGACTTCGATTCCTCCGTGATCTGCGAGACGCCCCCCAGGAGGAACAGGGTGATGTTGGCGACTGTGAGGCCGTAGAGACGAGCGGTGATGCTATGGGCGAGTTCGTGAAGCAGGAGGGAGCCGAAGAAGATCAGCCCCGCCAGGATGGACAGCCCCACGACCGTCACGCCCGTGGGGTCGGGGTTGACCATGGAAGGGAGGATTCTGAGCCCGAAGATCGCGCTGATGAGCACGAACGAGACCAGGAACGACACGTCCAGCCGGATAGGGATCCCGGCGATTTTGGCAATCTGGATGCTGGAACCTCGTCGAAACACGCGGCATCCCCCTGCCTCCAGCATACGCGAGGAGCGAGCGCGACGATCTACTGCGAAACCCGCTAGGAGGAAGCCATCGGGTGGAGCCACTCCGGCTTGAGCTGGACCGCGAAGTTCGCCCGGCTATCGAGGCCGAGGCGGTAGTACACGTAGGCTGGCAACTCCAGCTGGAGCGCAGTCGTGGAGGGCGGCCGGATGGGGAGAAGCTCCATGCGCACGGTGTCGCGCGCCATCTCCGTCTGCGCGGCGCGCACCTCGATCACGTTGGCGCGCCCCTCCTCATCAGGGCCGGAAGTCTCACCGAGCGGCAGATCGTCCTTGAGCACGAGCAGCTGCGAAGCGGCGATGGCGAGATCGAGGCGCTGGCCCGGGGCGGGATCGAGAGCGGCGTGATCGCCGCGCACCGTGAGCGCGGTGGCTCCCCACTCCACGGTCAAGGCATTGGGCGTCACGCCCCGCACGATTGCGGGCAGGACGTTCTCGATGCCGACGAGGTCGGCCACCCGTCGCGAGAGCGGACGGGCGAACGCGTCTTCGCGCGAGCTGATCTGGAGGATTCGCCCCTGGTCGATCACGGCGATGCGATCGGCCAGCGCGAAGGCTTCGTCCCGGTCGTGGGTGACCAGGAGCACAGGGATGCCGCGTTCGTCGTGGATGCGCCGAACCTGCGCGCCCAGCTCCCGTCGGGTGGGGCCA
>JAPUIR010000049.1 GCA_027296805.1 Chloroflexota bacterium
CCGCAACCCCGCTTCCCCGAGCCCATCACGCAGCCTTTCTGGGAGGCCGTGAAGGAGGGCAAGCTGACGTACCAGACCTGCGACGACTGCAACGAGGTGGTGTTCTACCCGCGCAAGCACTGCACGTTGTGCGGATCCAACAACCTCTCCTGGCACGATTCGAAGGGCGAGGGCAGCGTCTACACCTACAGCGTGGTGCGCCAGAATCGGATGCCCGCGTTCGTGGAGCTGGGGGCGTACTCGGTCGCGTACGTTGACCTCGATGAGGGGTTCCGCATGTTCTCCACCGTGGTGGGCGTGGAGAACCCCACGACGGACATCCAGATCGGGATGCGGGTGAAGGTGGACTTCGAGGCGCAGGACGAGGGCGAGTACCCGATTCCGGTGTTCCGCCCGGCCTAGCCCACGGCTCTGACGGCTCCTTCCGGTGCAGCCCAGGCAGGCTACTCGTCGACCACGGCGGTCTCAGAATCGGCGCGGGTGATGGCGAGATGGGCCATCGGTGAGCCGGTGTCAGCGGCGCCGTGCCAGTGCTCTTCGCCGGCGGGGATGACGGCGCAGTCGCCGCTGCTGATGACCTGCTCGGAGTCGCGGTCGGCCACCTTGCCGATGCCGGAGACCACGTAGAGGATTTGATCGCCGGAGTGGGTGTGCCAGGCGGTCTGCGCGCCGGGATTGAACTGGACCAGCGCGACGTTGATGTGGGCTTTGGCTTGGGCCCGGGATCCGGCCAGTGTGCGGATCCAGACTTGACCGTCGCCGAAGATGGCGGCGACGCCCTTCATGTCCTGACTCTCGCCCTCAGCGGCACCGATCACACGCATCCTGTCACCTCGCTTTCGCGGGGGATGGTAACCGTCGTGACGGGCGCGCGGACGATGACATGGGGACGATGCGAAATGCGAGCGCTCGCGGTACCCTCAGCAGCAGCCGCCCGCCTGGGGCGGCGAGCAGTGGAGAGGGTTCGTGTGAGCAGCGTCAGCTACGAGATTCCCAGCGAGACGCAGCAGCGCCTGGAGGCGCTGGTGGACCGCATTGAGGCGAACCAAGGCCGGTTGGTGGAGCCGGCCGAGCTGGAGGAGTTGCAAAGCAAGCTCAACATGCGGCCGGCGATGGAGACGCTGCCGCCGGGGCTGAGCGAAGAGGACTTCATCGAGATCCTGAAACTCGCGATGCTGACGGAGTGTGCGACCGACTCCTACGCGAACGTGATCGAGGAGCAGGCCGCGACGTACGCGTCGCCTTGGCTGGAGCGCTTCAGCCACGACATCTGGGCGCCCGACGAGCGCTCGCATCACACGCCCTACCGCTACATGTTCCTCAATCTTGGCTTCAGCGACGCGGAGCTGGACCGGGAGATCCGCGAGACGCGCGAGCGCCAGTACATCCACGGTTCCGGCGATACACCGGTGCACATCACGACGTTCGGCATGATCCAGGAGTACCTGACCGACAATTGGCACGGGCTGATCGCGGGGCTGATGAAGAATTCGGCGCCGGAAGCGGCGTATATCGCGAACCGCATCAAGCAGCGGGAGACGTTGCATACGGTCTGGTACCGGGATATGACCGCGCTTCAGGTGGAGGCGAATCCCGGCCTGATCGGGCACGTGGGGGAGGCGCTGGTGCGGTTCAAGATGCCGGGCCAGGTGCTGCTGCCAGACCTGCAAAACAAGGTGCCGGGCTGGCTGCCGGGGATGGGCGCCGACTTCGACCATATGACCAAGGATCTGGTGCGGCTGATTCACGAGTCGCTGGGGGGATCGGTGCGTCGTTCCGGGGAGCTGTTGCTGGCGGTGGCGGCAGAGAAGGGGATGCGGCTGGGTCCGGTTGACCCGGGGCACTTGCGTACGGCTCTGAACCGGTTGGGCGGGCCTGGCTACGGGTTGGTCGGCGAGGCGCTCTTGCTGAAGATGGGGCTCAACAGCTTTTTCGAGGACCCGGTCCAAGGCGCGAGCGGCCCGGCGGCGCCGATCCACCGTCGGGTGGAGCAGCTGCGCGGTGTGCTGCGGGGCTGGGTGGCCGATCGGTTGGAGATCGAGGTCGGCTACGAGAGCTACGCGGAGGCGTAGGAGCCTCCGGGCCTAGGCTTGCGGGCTAGGTTTGCGGGGATGGGCGCCGGCGCAGCCGCCAGATCGTCAGTCCAATCGCGAGCAGGAGGGCCACGCCGCCGAGCGAGCCACCGAGCGATGCCCAGAGGGTGGTGTCGGAGCCGCCGTCAGAGGCCAGGCGCACGTCGATCAGGGCGTCGGGCTCGTCGGGCTCTTCGATCACGAAGTCAGCCGGCAGGTCGAGGAACCTCGACTGCCCGCCCTCTTCGAGGGTCTTCTGGCGCACGTCGCCCAGGTCTTCGATCGAGTCGACGGCCTGGAGGAAGACGTCACGCGGCACGCGGATGCGGACTGTTGCGACGGCTTCGTCGTCGATCACGCGCAAGGTCGAGCGTTCCACAACACCGCCGAGCCGCTCGGCCAGGTCCTTGACCTCAGCCTGAGCGCGCTCCACACGGCCGACCTCGATGGAGAGGACGGCGGTGGGTGGCTCGGTGACGAAGCCGCGCGGCGGGATCAGCGAGACGGTGATGGTGGCAAGTGCGACGCGACGCTCGAGGAAGTTGAGCGAGCCCTGCAGCCGCTCGATCTGGGTGCGGATGCGGATCAGCTCGCCTTCGACGACGAGGATCTCAGAGACGGTATTGGCGCGCTCCAGAAGATCGAGGAGCCGCCCCTCTTCGCGGGTGAGGCTGCGGAGCTGCGCTTCGAGGTCCACAAACTGGGCGGTGACGTCTTGCGAGCTAACGTTTTCGCCCAAGACCTCACCGAGGGCGCTGACGCGCTCGATGGCGGTGAAGAAATCGCCCTGGGGCACGCGGATGACGACGAAGCCGTCGGCGTCGTCCGCGGAGCCGGAGAGGGAGAGCTGTTCGACGAATCCGCCAAGGGCTTCGGCGATCTGTCGCACGGATGCGGTGGCGGGCCGGACGTCTTCGACGCGGATCGTGAGCGAGGCATTCTGGATCACGCGGCGCTCGGCGATCTGGACGGCAGGGTCTGCGCCGGAGTCGGGGCTGGGGGCGACGGACGCGGCGGTAGCCGACTCGCGGGGCAACTCCCGGGCAGAGTCAAAGGCTGCTTGGGAGGCTTCCTGCTCGGCCTGCTCGACAGCGAAGCCCTGTTCGAAGTCGCCGTCGAAGTTCTGATCGAAGGCGAAGTCGTCTTGGTCCGCCCGGAGCAGCGCAGCGCCGGAGCCGAACGTGGAGCCATCGGAGCTGGAGCCTGCACCGCAGGCCGCGGCTGCTATGCCGGCCAGGACAATCAGAGTGGTGAGAGCAAGGATGATCCGTCGCATCGCTTCGCCTCCTGAAGAACCTTGACGCCGTGGTCGGGGCGATGGTTCCGCACTTGAAGGGGCTGGCTTGCCACCAGGCTAACGCTGCAAGAAGCGGCGCATGGCGTCGCGGGGCTCGTCGCCAGCGTAGGTCTCGCGGAAGGCGCGGATGCCGGCGGCGATCGCATCGTCCAGGGGAAGCCGCTCCCATTCGCGCAGGAGCCGTTTCTGGGCCCGGATCGCTAGGGGGCCCGCCGTGCAGATCGACTCCAGCCAGCGGCCCACGGCCGCGTCCAGATCATCGGCTGGGACTACGCGGTCGACCAGACCACAGGCGAGCGCCTCCTGCGCGTCGATGCGATCGCCGGTGTAGACGAGTTCGCGCGTTTTGCCCCAGCCGATCAGGCTGGGCAAGAGGGCGGCCTCGATCACGCTGGGGATGCCGACCTGCACCTCCGGCATGCCGAAGCTGGCGCGATCGGTGGCGACGCGGAGGTCGCAGGAGGCGGCGACCTCCAAGCCCGCACCCAGGGCGTAGCCGTCGATGCGGGCGATGACGGGAACGGGCAGATCGCGCAGGGCCTGGCAGAAGGTGTGCAGCAGTGTGATAAAGCGCTCGGCGCCGTCCTGATCGAGCGCGGCCATTTCGTTGATGTCGGCGCCGCCGAAGAAGGCGCGCTGGCCCGCTCCGGTGAGGACGACTGCGCGCAGGGCCTCGTCGGTGGCGAGGGGCGCGAGCGCGGCGATCAGCTCGTTGAGAATGGGGGTGTTGACGATGTTGAGCTTGGCCTGGTTGTCGAGGGTGACGGTGGCGACGCGGCCGCCGTCGTCGCGGGTTTGGACGCTGAGGTGGACGAAGTCGGGCGTTCGTCGGTCCGGCATGGGGTCCGGCATGCTGGGCTAGCCTTCGATCTCGTCGAGCAGTTCGGCCTCGTCGACCAGGGCTTGGAGTTGCTCCACCGCGTAGCTACCGGGCGCAACGCCGTCCAGCAGGGCCCGTTTCGTGGTCGTTTGGAGGACGCGGTTGTAGGGGGTGAGGACGCCGTGGAGCGCGCCCAGGAGCACGATCTCGCCGT
>JAPUIR010000005.1 GCA_027296805.1 Chloroflexota bacterium
CGATCCCGAAGTCCGCCCCTCGCGTAGGGACCGTCTCGCACAGCTCGGCCATCGTGGCTGGGTCCTGCGGGTTCGGCAGGTGCTTGGGGAACGTGCCATCCGACTCGCCGTTGATGACCTCTACTTCGCAGCCGATACGCCTCAACGCGTCGGGGCCCGTCAGCGTGGCGACACCGTTACCGGGATCGGCAACGACGCGAAGTGGCCGCTCGAGCGCGAAGCGCTGCTCCAGCATCGCCAGATACTCGGGCGAAGCGGCGCACTGATCGACCTGCCCCTGCCCCGATTCGAAGTCGCCCTCACGCGCGATGCCGTACACCGCCTGGATCGCCTCGGGTGCGAGCGGGATCCCGTCCAGCTCCAGCAGCTTGAGCCCGTTCATGTGCGTGGGGCTGTGGCTGGCGGTCACCGCGACGCCGCCGCCGAAAGACTGGCTCGCGGCGACGAAGTACATCAGGGGCGATGGCGCCACCCCGATATCCGTGACCGACACCCCCGCCGCCAGCACGCCCCGCACGAACCCATCCCGCAATGAAAGCGACGAGGGCCGGTTGTCGCGCGTAAGCGCGATCGCGTTGGAGTCGTACTCCCGCCGCAGGTGAGTGGCGTAGGCGCGGCCGATCAGCTCCACCAACTCGGGTGTCAGGTCGCTGCCCACCTCGCCGCGAATGTCGTAGGCGCGGAAGATCAGCGGATTGAGCGATGAGCCGGCGCTCATTGCTCCGGCTCCGCCGCCCCCTCGGGAATCGTCACGGACGAGTGTTTCGAGATCGCGTCCCACAGCATCGAACGGATGGCATCGAAGCGCTCCCGGCTCTCGGCCTCGATCCGGACCGACAGCGCGGGCGTCGTGTTGGAGGCACGGACGTGCGCCCAGCCGTCGGGGAACTCGATCCGCGCGCCGTCCAGCTCCGACACCTCGTAGCGGTCGCGGAACTCCGCGGCCACGGCCTCCGCGACAGCGAACTTCTCCGCGTCGGCGCAGGGCAGCCCCACCTCCGGCGACGTGACATAGACGGGCATTCCCGCGAACAGACGCGACAGCGGCTCGCCCGCGTCCGCCACGATCTTCGCCACCACGCAAGCCGCATACACGCCGTCGTCGAGGCAGGGGTAGTCCTCGCCGAACATGATGTGCCCGCTGGCTTCGCCGCCGAACAGAATCCCCTCGGCCCGCATCTGGCGCCGAAACGTGGAGTAGCCGGTGCGAGCGAGGACGGGAACACCGCCGTGCGCGCGGATGTCTTCGATCGCGCTACGCGACGATTTCATGTCGACCAGGATGCGCGTGCCCGGATGGCGACGCAGCACGTCGCGCGCGATCAACGCCACGATCCAGTCGGCCTCGTAGCGCCGCCCGCCCTCGTCGACCAGGCCGAAGCGGTCGCCATCCCCGTCCCAGGCGAATCCGCAATCGGCGCCCTCCGCCACCACCCGATCGGCCAGGTCCCGCATCGTGGCGGCGTCTTGCGGGTTGGCGATGTGATTGGGGAATCCCTCAACGAGCTCCGCGTAGAGCGGCACCACGTCCGCCCCCGCCGCTTCCAGGGCGGGCGGCCCCGTCAGCGTGGCGACGCCATTGCCCGGGTCCGCCACGATGCGCAGCGGCCTGCCCAATTGGAAGCGCTCGCCCAGCATGCGCACGTAGGCGTCGTGGGGGCGCGCCTGCTCCAACGCGCCGTTCCCCGTTTCGAAATCATCATCCCGCACGAGGCGGCCCACCGCCTGAATCTCCTCCGACAGGAGCGGCAGCGCCTCCTCCCGCAGCAACTTGAAGCCATTGAACTCGACTGGATTGTGACTCGCCGTGACAGACACCGCCCCGTCGAATCCGCCCTCGGCCGCCGCGAAATAGGTCAGCGGACTCGGCGCCAGATCGATTCCGCTGACATCGGCCCCGCTCGCGCGAAGCCCGGCGATCACCGCCTCGTACAGCTGCGGGGAGCTGGGACGATTGTCGCGTCCAACGAGAACGCGGAGGCTGGTCCCAGGTCGCAGACGCCTGAGGTAGGTCGAAAACGCACGCCCGATCCGCTCCGCGATCGCCGGGCTCAGATCGTCGTCCGGCCGTCCGCGGGCGATGCCACGGATGTCATAGGCGCGAAAGATATGGGGATTCAGCCCCGGAGCCGGCATGCGGGCATCGTACCGCCGCCGCGATCGGTCCGCCGTCGGCCTACGCGCCCGATTGACACTGTGGGGTCCCCTTCATACCATCCGCGCTGGCTCGCCCTTGCAGATCACTCCGGGCTGAACCGAAGCTGATCGTTCGCGATACGAGCCCTTCGCGGCACACGGAGCTGGAGAAAACGCCATGGACGAAAAGATGGTTACGGTCGCCAACGGCCGCTTTGAAGTACAGACCTTGGAAGCCGGCAGCGGCGAAGTCGTCGTCTTTCTGCACGGCGCGGGGGGGCTGACCTGGGACCCGTTCCTGGAGAAGCTGTCCGAGAGCTATCACGTGATCGCGCCCCACCTGCCGGGCACCGGCGACTCCACCGGCGGTGAATTCTTCCTCGACCATCACGACGCCTTTTACTTCTACCTCGACTTTCTCGACGCCCTCGACCTAGACCAGGTCCACCTGATCGGCCACTCGATGGGCGGCTGGATGGCGACGGAGGTCGCCGCGCTCCAGCCCATGCGCTTCAAGACGCTGACGCTGCTCGCCCCCATCGGGCTCTGGAACGACGACTACCCGGTGCTCGACATCTGGGCCATGTTGCCGAATGAGATCGTCGAGGCCGTCTTCCACGACACCAACCACCCCGCCGCCAAGATGATGCTGGAAGTGCCTACGGACCCGATGGAGCTGGCCAAGATGCAGGTCGAGCAGACCAAGAACGGCCAGATCGCGGCGAAGTTCATGTGGCCCATTCCCGACAAGGGGCTCAAGCACCGCATCCACCGTGTCTCGACGCCAACGCTGGTGCTGTGGGGGGCCTCCGACAAGCTGGCACCCGTGCAGTACGCCGAGGACTTCGGGCGCCTGATCGCGGGCTCCACGGTCGAGATCATTGCCGACGCGGGACACATCCCCCAGCTTGAGCAGACCGACGCCACCCTGGAGAAGGTGCGGGCGCACCTGAGCTAGCATTCGGCGGCGAACAACGCCTTTCTTGGGGCCGGCGCGCAGCGCGCCGGCCTCGTCGATCCAATCGCGGCGGAGGGGGCTGAGCCCATGGACTTTCGTGATTCCGCCCAAGAGGCGTCCTGGCGGGCGGAGGTACGCGAATTTATCGAAGAATCCGCGCCCGACGCCTACCGCGACGGCAGCCAGATGGCCGGTCCGGTCTATGGGCGGGGGGACGACCTCTTCCAAGAATGGCGTGACGCCGTCGTCGCCCGAGGCTGGATGGCGCCCGCCTGGCCGCGCGAATACGGCGGCATCGACCTTTCGATCATGCAGCAATTCATCATGACCGAAGAGTTCTCGCTGGCGCGATCGCCGCACCCCGGGGGGCGGGGTGTCTCCATGGTCGGCCCCACGATCATCCATCACGGCAGCGACGAGCAGAAATCGGAACTGCTCAGCGGAACCCTCGACGGCAACCTGATCTGGGCCCAAGGCTTCTCGGAACCCGGCGCCGGCTCGGACCTCGCGTCCCTGCAACTGCGGGCCGTGCGAGACGGAGACGACTATGTCCTCAACGGGCAGAAGATCTGGACCTCCGACGCCACGACCTGCAACTGGCTCTTCGTCCTCGCCCGCACGGACCCCGACGCCCCCAAGCATCGCGGTATCTCCTACTTCGTCACCCCACTCGACGTACCCGGCCTCACGATCTCGCCCATCGTCGACATGACGGGGGGCGGCGAGTTGTGCGAGACGTTCTTCGAGGATGTGCGCATCCCTGCCCGCTACCTCTTGGGGGAGGAGAACCGCGGTTGGTACGTCGCGATGACCACCCTCGACTTTGAGCGCAGCGGCATCGCGGGCGCCGTCGGTCTGCAGCTCCAACTGCGCGAGTTGATCGATCTCGCCCACATCCGCGCCCGCCGGGCAAGCCTCCCCGTCCGGGAGTCGCTCAAGCGCGAGCTCGCCGACCTCTGGATCGCGTCGCACGCCGCGCGCTTGATGTCGTACAACGTCGCCAGCATGCAGTCGCGCGGCCTCGTGCCCAACCGCGAAGCGTCGCAGGTGAAGCTGTTTTCGTCCGAGATCCAGGTCCGTTCGGCCAACACCGCGGTCGCCGTCTTGGGCCTGCAGGGTCAGGTCACCGGCGCCGACGACCCCTGGGCAGTCAAGGCCGGGCGGCTGGCGCGTTACTACATGGGGGTCCTGCCCACGGTGATCGCGGGTGGAACGAGCGAGATCCAGCGCAATATCATCGCTACCCGCGGGCTGGGGCTTCCGCGCGCCTAATCGGCGCGGAACGACGCAGCCCGCGCCGAATCCGGCACGGAGCCACACAGGCACAGGAGCAGACATGGGCAGACTCGACGATCGTGTTGCAGTGATCACAGGCGGCGGACGCGGCATCGGGCGATCGATCGCCCTGGAGATGGCGCGGGAGGGCGCCACGATCGTGGTCTCGTCGCGAACGGCGGACGAGCTCAACGCCGTCGTCGCTGAAGCAGAGGGCTTGGGCGCTCGCGGTCTCGCCGTCGTCGCGGATGCGATGGACCGCGACAACAGCCGCGAGCCGGTCCGTGCCGCGATTCGCGAGTTTGGCCAGATCGACATCCTGGTCGCCAACGTCGGTGGGGTGATCGGCCGTGAGCACGACGCCTTCACCCACGACGATGACGTCTGGGACGAAAACATCGTCCTCAACCTCACGACCACCTACTGGATCGTGCGCGAGGCGCTGCCTTCCATGAAAGAGCGGGGCTTCGGCCGCATCATCACGATCGGCTCCGGCTACTCCAAGCGCAGCGGCGGCACACTCTCCTACACGACCGCCAAACACGCGCTCATCGGCTACACCCGATCGCTGGCCGCACAGGCCGCCCCCCACGGCATCACCGCCAACTTGCTCTGCCCCGGCTGGACCAACACACAGCTCGTCAACTGGGAGGCGCTCGGGGCGGCGCAGGGCACCGACGCCGAGGGTGGCCGCGCCTGGGCCGCCGCGCAGAATCTCGTCAACCGCGTGCTCGAGCCCGAAGAGCTGGGGCCGATGGCCGTCCTGCTCGCCGCGCCCGAGTCCTACGGGATCACCGGCCAGGTAATCAGCGTCGACGGCGGTTACAAGGTCTAGGGGACTACAAGGTCTAAGCCGCTACTGGGCCAGCTCCGGCTGTCGATCCGACCACGGCATCGACTCTTCCAGCGCGGCCGCCACACGGAACACGGTGACCTCGTCTCCCCGCCGGCCCACGATCTGGATGGCGGTCGGCATCCCCTCGTCGTCGAAACCCGTGGGTACGGTGGCCGCCGGCTGCTGCGTGACGTTGAAGGCCGCGGTGTAGAAAATGCTCACCGCGAAGGGGCTGATCGGAACGCCCTCGATCTCCCGCACGATCTCCCCGTGCGGATACGCACCGCGCACCAACGTTGGGGTGAGCAAGATGTCGTGCTGCTCGAAGAAGCGGCCCATCTGCGCGCGGAAACGGTCCATCTCCGCGTGCGCCTGGGCGACATCGGCGCCGCTCAGCGCCCGACCGCGCTCCACCGACGTCCGCACGTAGTCCGTCACCTCGGCTCCCGACTCCTCGATCGCGACGCCGTAGTTCGCGGCGGAGCCCGCCGCCGCCACGGGACCGAAGATCGGCAGCGGATCGTCGATCGCGGGCTCCGTCTCGGCCAGTTCGCCCGCGCGCTCC
>JAPUIR010000050.1 GCA_027296805.1 Chloroflexota bacterium
CGGCACCCTGGTCCGCCACCTCGACGACGCCGCCTAGCCGGCCCATCCCCGACCCCTGTCCCCCCCAGCCATCGCCTACCCTGGGCCGATGCAGATGGTGCGCTGGATCTGCGCGATCGCGACCGCGGGCTTGGCCACGGCCGCCGCGGTCACCACCGTGGGGGGCGCGCAGCCGGCCGCCTATCGCGTCTGCCTCGACCCCGGGCACGAGCCCGCTGGCGACGTTGGCGCAGTCACCCAGGCCAGCTTCCCCGGCGGCGAGTACGAGCTGCGCGAGGTCGACCTCAATCTCGACGTCGCGCACGCCGTCCGCCGCCGCCTCCTGGAGCTCAACGTCGAGGTGGTGATGACCTGGGACGGCGCGGGGCTGGGTTGGCCTGAAACCGGGGCGCCGGACTTGCCCCCCGCCGAAATCCTCTCCCCCGACCCTGAGACCTCGGACCGACTTGGGCTCAAGGCGCGCGGCGTGGCTTGCGTCGCCGCCGGCGCCGAGGTCATGTTCTCCGTCCACCACAACGCCTTGCCCGGGCCGGGCAACGGCCTCACGACGCTCTACCGCGATCCGGGCTTCGGCCAAAAAGACCAAGACCGCGCCGTGGCGCAAGTCGTCCACGCCACGATGTGGGACGCCCTCAACCCCGGCAAGCGCAGCCGCGGCTTCGTCGACTTCGGCCTGCTGCGGGGCGACTGGGCGGTGGCGCGGGGCGCCATCGACATCCCCGCCGTCATCTTCGAGCCGGTCGTCATCAGCGATCCGCAAGAGGCCCTGCGCCTGACGCCCACCATCGCCCAGGCGGGCGCCAGGCGGCTCCAGATCGTGGAGGCGGAGGTCGCCGCCATCGTCGCGGCGCGCCCCGCCGTCCGCGCCGGCCTGGCGGGGGTGTCGCCATGACCTCGCTCCGCACGATCCTGGCCGCTGTTCTGCTGCTCGTGGCGACCGTCTTCGCGGCGCCCACCGGAGCCGTCGCTCAGCCCCTCGCCGCCTTCGCCATCCAGCCCGACAGCGGCATCGCGCCGCTCCAGGTGTCGCTCGTCAACGAGTCCGGCGACGCTGCGACCTTCCACTGGGACTTCGGCGACGGCCAGGAGTCCGACCAAGCGGCCCCCTCGCATCGCTACGACGATCCCGGCCTCTATCTGGTCACGCTGCAAGCCTGCGACGCCGATGCCTGCACAGAAGCCGGCGCGATCGTCAACGTCGCCGGGGACGATGCCGCCGACGCCGGACCGATCACCACCGCTGAAGCCCTGGTCGGATCGATCGACCCCGCCGGCGACACCGACCTCTGGACCTTCGTCGCAGTGGCCGGGGGGCGCGCCACGATCACGATGTCGCCCGAGCCGGGCTCCCTCGTCGATCCGATCCTGCGCCTGTTCAATCCTTCAGGCGCGTTGGTCGCCTTCAACGACGACGCCGTCTCCGGGACCGACCCCAGCGCAACGATCAGCGACGCCGTCCTCGTCGACCCCGGCACCTACACCGTCGAAGCCAGCGCCTTCCTCGCCACCACCGGCGTCTATCGCCTCCAACTCGATCTCGTCGACCCCGACGCGCCCTGGGCCCGCTTCGAGATCGCCCCCGCCAGCGGCGTCGCGCCGCTGACCGTCACCACCATCAACGACTCCGCCAACGCCACGTCTTTTGTCTGGGACTTCGGCGACGGCGACACCTCCACCATCGCCGAGCCCGAGCACACATTCACGGACGCGGGCGCTTTCGAGGTCACGCTCATGGCCTGCAGCGGCGCGGTCTGCGACACGGCGATCGCAACGATCAGCGTCGAAGCGGACGACGGCGGCGCGATCGCAGCGGGCGAATCCCGCAGCAACCGCATCGACTTCGTGGACGACATCGATAGCTACACCTTCGACGCTCCCGCCGGCGCTGAGATCACCATCGATCTGCGCAGCCCCGCTTTCGACGCTCTGCTCTTTCTGCGCGGCCCGGACGGCGTCGTGATCTTCACGGACGACGACGGCGGCGAGGGGCGGAACGCCCGCATCGCGGCGCTGGTGCTGGACGAGTCCGGCACCTACGTCATCGAAGCGCAGGCCTTCCCCGACACCGGCCTGGGCGAGTACGAGCTCAGCCTTCAGCTCGATCCCGAACCCATCATCCGCGCGCGTGCCGGCGCGGACGTGCCGGCGCTCGTCGCCCCTCTCGACGTGCGCTTCAGCGACCGCTCTCTGGGCGGGCCGACCTCCTGGACCTGGACGCTCGATGGCAGCCTCCTCTCACAGGAGCCGCGCTTCACGCACCGCTTCGAGCAGCCCGGCAGCTTTGTCGTCTCCCTCGAGGCCTGCAACGTGCGCTCCTGCGACACCTGGCGGTTCCAGCTCGCATTCGGCCCCGACAGCGACGGCGGACCGATCGCATCCCGGGGGACGGCTCTGGGACAGATCGCCCCGCCTGGCGACCACGACGACTGGCAAGTCAACGGCGTCGCGGGCGCGACCCTCTCCGCCACAGCGCTGGCCGACGATCCCAACCTCGACCTCACCTTGGAGCTGCTCGACCCTGACGGCGACAGCATCGCCTTCGACGACGACGGCGCCGGCGACCTCAACCCCCGGATCGTGCTCGCGCTCCCCCGCTCCGGCACCTACACGCTGCGCGTCGCCACGTTCGACGACACGCTCGGCGGCACCTACCGCCTCGAGCTCGATCTGCGCGCCCCAGCGGGGACGAGCGGCCGAATCGAGGCCTTGCAAGCGGGCTGGAACTTGGTCAGCTGGCCGCTGACGTCGGCCATCGGGGACGTGGTCGCGGCCATCGTGGGCGACGTCGAAGCGATCTACGCCTGGGATACGACTGCCGGCCTGTTCCTCTTCTTCGACCCCAGCCTCCCCGGCGCCCTGAACTCGCTCACACAGATCGAGGGCGGCGCGGGCCTTTGGATCCGCATGGCCGGACCAGGCGCCTGGCAGAGGGCGGAGACGAAGCGCACCGTCTTGCAGCTTCGCGCGGGATTCAACCTCGTCTCCTGGCAATCGCCCGCTGCCCTCAGCGCTGGCCAGGCGTTCTCATCGATCGCGCACGCCCTGGTCGCGGTCTACGCCTGGGACCCGATCGCGCAGGAGTTCCTCACCTACCGCCCCCAAGCTCCCGCCGGGCTCAACACCCTTCAACAACTCACGCCGGGGCAAGGACTTTGGCTGCAAGTCGACAACGATGTCCCCTGGAACCCGCTCACGCCCCAGTGACTGGCGTCAGCCCTCGGGGTAGAGCCCCAGTGCGACCTGCCCCACGTACTCGTGGGTCTCCGTCGGCGAGAACGGCTGCATAAACGGCCCGGCCCGCACGTCGCGATACAACCGCGACAGCTCGTTGTGACCCATGAAGGCCGTCCCGCCCTGCACGTCCATTGCCCGCGAGACGATCCGGATCGCGCTCTGATTCACCGTCCACTTCGCCGCTTGGTAATCGCGCATGTGCCCGTGCGCGACCTCCAGGCTGGGACGACCACCCCCCGGTTCCGCAAGCGCCGCATCCAACCGTCGCGCCGCCTCCCCCAGCACGGCCCGCGCCGCCGCCAGCTCGATATCGATCTCGCCCAGCAAATGCTGCACCCCGCTCGCGCTCGCCAGCGCCCCATCCAGCTTCGTCTTCGTCGCAGCCTGCGCTCCCGCCAGCGCCAACTCCCGCGCCCGCTCCGCGATGCCCAGGAACACCGCGACCAGCGTCACGTTGCCAATCGTCCGCCCCATCAGGATGCCGGGGTTCCAGCGGCCCCACTCTCCCGCGATCTGGATCGACTCCCGCGGCACCCGGCAGTCGGCGAACACCACCGATTGGCTGCCCGACGCCCGCATTCCCAGCGCGTCCCAATCGTCCTGCGGCAGCAGCCCCGGCGTCTCCATCGGGATGAACGCGAAGCCGATCTTGTCCTCCTCCCCCGCCTCCCGCACCCGCAGCCCCACGACCGCGAGGTCCGCGATCGGCGACATCGTCACAAAGAACTTGCGCCCGTTGATCGACCAGCCTTCGGCGCTCGCCTCTGCCGTGGTCTGCGGGCGCAAGAAGTCGGTCCCCGCCTCCGTCGCGGTGGCGCAGAAGACCAGCTCCCCGGCCGCGATCGCGCGCAGCATGCCCGCCGGTCCTTGAGCGGCGGCCTCATCGCCCCGCTCGACCGCGGCCCGCCAGGCCCCCGCCAGGTTGCGCGTCACCCCGTAGTGCATCGTCACCGCGATCGCCGTCGACGCATCGGCCCGCGCCATCCGCTCCAGCCCCACGATCCAATCGTGGATCGAAGCCAACCCCAGGCCGCCCAACTCCTCCGGCACGAACACGGCCATCCCGCCGCTCGCCTTGAGATCGTCGATGTTCTCGGCCGGGAACGACGCCGCCTCGTCGTGTGCGGGCGCTCGTTCCCGAAACGCATCGCGGTGCTGCGCCACGATCGCGACGAAGCGCTTCCCCGCCTCGGTGTTCGGCTGCAGCTCCCCGGAATTCGCGTCCACGCAATCGTCCCCTTGCTCCGACCGCCTCCCGGCGATCACATCATGGTCAAACCGCCGCTGACCGATAGCGTCTGCCCGGTCATATAGCTCGCGTCGTCCGAGGCCAGGAACGCCACCACCCCGGCGATGTCCTCCGGCTGCCCGAGACGACGGAACGGCACCGCCCGCGTGAACGCCTCCCGCAGCTTGGGCCGGCCACCGGTCACCTCCTCCAACAGCTGCGTCTCGGTCGGGCCGGGGCAAACGACGTTCACATTGATGTTGTATCGAGCCATCTCCCGCGCCAGCGTCTTCGAGATCCCGATGATCCCCGCCTTCGCCGCCGAGTACACCGCCTCCCCACTCGACCCGTTGCGCCCCGCGTCCGACGAAATGCTGACGATGCTCCCGCTCCCCCGTTCGACCATCCCCGGCAGCACCGTCTTGAAACAGTGCAACGGCCCCATCAGGTTGATCGCAATGACGCGCTCCCACGTCTCCTCACTCGACTCCAGAAACGGCTCCACCTTGTCCCAACCTGCGTTGTTGACCAAAACGTCGATCGGGCCCAGCCGTCGCTCCGTCTCCGCCACCCCCGCAACGACCGACGCCTTGGACGACACGTCCACCTCGAAGCCAATGCACGGACCGGCGTACCGCTCGCCTAGCGCTTCCGCTGTCGCCGCCGCCGTCGCGGGATCGATGTCGGTCACCGCCACCCGCGCGCCCTCGCTCGCCAGCCGCTCCGCGATCGCGCGGCCGATCCCCCGGCCCGCGCCCGTCACGAACACCACCCGGTCTTGGAGTCGATCCATTGCCTCACTCCTACCTGCGTCGGACCTGCCGCGCCTGAAACGAGCCATACCGCGAGAGACTAGCGTCCTTGCGTCGAACTCTTTTGCGCAGAAGGACCTCGTGCCGAAGGAAACACCGGCGCGCGGTTCTCTTGCAGCGCCTTCACGCCCTCCGCCGCGTCGGGGCCCATGAAGCCCAGCATCTCCAGCGCCAGCGACGTATCGAAGTTCGGCCCCGCCATTCGAATCCAGCCGTTCAGTGCACGCTTCGTCCAGCGCAACGCCGACTGCGGCCCCTGTGCCAGCTTGTCCGCTACCTCCAGCGCCTTCGGCACGACCTCCTCCTGCGGCACCGCCAGGCTGACCAGCCCGATCCGCTCCGCCTCCCGCCCATCGATGAATTCCGACGTCAGCAGATAGTATTTCGCCTTCGCCATCCCGCACAGCAGCGGCCACAGAATCACCGCGTGGTCGCCCGCCGCGACCCCCAGCCGCAGGTGCCCGTCCGTGATCCGCGCCGTCTCCGACATCACACTGATGTCCGCCATCAGCGCGACCGCCAACCCAGCACCCACCGCGACCCCGTTGATCGCGGAGATGACCGGCTTCTCCATGTTCGTGATCTGGTAGACGATATCGCCCGCCTCGCCCAACATCCGCTGCACCGTATCGAAGTCGCCCGTCATCTCCTCGATCATGTCCAGGTCGCCGCCCGCCGAGAACGCGCGCCCCGCCCCCGTCACCACCACGACCCGCGTCTCCGGATCCGCGTCGATGTCGGCCCACACGCGCGAGAGATCTCGGTGCAATACCGCGTCGGTCGCGTTGAGATGTTCCGGTCGGTTGATCGTCATCAGCAAGACGCCATCCGACTTGCGCTCAAAGAGCAGGTGTTCGTACGAGCTGTAGTCCGCCACGGCAATCTCCTTCTCCGGGCGCGGCCGGCGGCGATGGCGCCACGCGTTGCGGCCGGAGGGGGATTGTCGCTGGTTGGAGGGCTTCAGCGCGACTCCGCGTTGGTCCCGACCACTGGCCGCGCCTCAGGAGTCGGCGGGTTCCGTCACCTCGTCCGGCTCGTCCCACTCCCCACGCAGCGCGTAGCGCAAGACCCGCGGCACCTCGGTGTAGCGACGCGCCAGGAAGAGCACAGCCAGGACCAGATACGTGACCGAGAAGCCCAGTCGCACGTCACCGTCCGTAAACAGGAACTGACCCAAGAACAGCGTCACCAGGAGCCCCGCCTCCCGCAGCGTGATCTTCCGATCGAGGATCAGGATCACCCCAAAGATCGACTGAGCCGCAGTGAGCAGAACCTCCTCTTCCTGCCGCCCCTCCAGCGGCAAGCCCTCCAGCGTGCCCGCGCTGATTGCGTACGCGACCGGCAGTGACGCGATCAATAGCGTGAACTGATTCACCTTCGACGAAATCAACACAATCATCCCGTGCTGCGCCAATCCCCGCCAGACCAGATACAGCGCCGCCAGAAACTCTGGGCTCTCCGAAGCGATCGGCGCCAGCCACTGCACCAGCAGGAACGGGTCGAGCCCCAGCTCCTCGCCCAGCTCGATCAAGCCGTCCGCGAACGGCTCCGCCGACAGCACGATCGCCATCCCCGCGTACGCGAACAGCCCGATCACGACGGCCCGCCGCTGCTTCGTCGGCAACCGCTGCACGACCGCCGCCGGTCCACCCACCTCCGGCTCCACCACCGGCTGCTTCGCCAGGCGATAGAGGTAGAACACGAAGATCGTCAGCAGGACCACCGACATGATCAGGTTGATGTTGCCCACCACCGGGATCGTAAACACGACGAGCGTCGCCACCCCCATCGCCACCAGCTCCAGGCTGATGCTGCGCGGCAGCGTGAGCACCCGCTGCGGGCTGCGCACGATCCAGCGGTTGCGCGCCACGAAGGTGAAGAGAACGAACGACCACCCAATCCCCAGCAAGAGCCGGTTCGCGCCGGTCATGTTCGCCACCGCAAACTGCGCCTGCTCCGGATCGTTGCCCGCGCGCCAGGCGAAGAGCAGATCGACCGCGTACTCCGGCAGCACCGCCACGAAGGCCAGCACGGCCAGGCTGAGCGACGCGGGGATATCGTGCTGCGACGCCTCGGACGCGGCTCCCAGCAGGAACGCGGCGGAGAGAATCCCCAAGCCGAAAATCGCGACCGACGCCTCCGGCGACAGATCGGCCCCCGAGAGCCGCGCGATGATGGCCGGCAAGCCCAGGGACATCGTCGCCAGGGCCGGCGACCACGCCAGCGCAGCCTGAGGCAGACGCACGCTCTTCACCGCGCGTCGGGCCGCTTCCTGCACCGTGGCTGGGCGGAGCTGTGGTGTCGCACCTGTCCCCTGTAAAAGAGCGGCCCTGTAAAGAGCACCCCTGTCAGAGCGCCTCTCGTCAAAGCCTAAGAGACCCGCGACCGATGCACGAGACGCGCGCATCTGCGGCGACTCTCACGCTGCTGCCCGGCGCGGCTCGCGCGATAAGCTTGCCGCAAGGCGAGGAGACCGGAGCGATGCGCATTC
>JAPUIR010000051.1 GCA_027296805.1 Chloroflexota bacterium
GATACGAACGGCGACGCGCGTGCCCCCGACGACGGCCTCTCGACGCTGGTGATCATCTACACGGACCCGGCCTCGTTCGGGGCCGCGCAGGTGCGGAGCAATCTCGTCGTCTACGAGCCTCTGCCCGACGATCCCGGGCGATTCCGGCTGGCCTACGACCACAACTACATCCAGGCCACGCTGGGCGGGCTGCCAGCGAGCCACGACATCGTAGTGACGCGCGTCGACGACGTGACCGGTGATCAGCTGCGCGACATCTCGTTCCAGGAGACGGTGTGCGACGACGCGGGCTGCCACGCCATCGCGTACGTGCTCATGATCGACGGGGACGGCTATCTGCGCACGATGGGGCGATAACGGCATCCGGGAGTTAGACTGCCGCTCCCTCGATGCGGAAGAAGGAGTGGATGCGATGCGACTGTCGGAGCCGAGAATCCCGGCCTTGAGCGATGCTGATGCGGGCGGAGAGGCACAAGAGCTGCTGGAGCGCGCCGCGGAGCGTGGCCCGCTGCTCAACGTGACGAGGACGCTGGCCCAGTACCCCACGTTGTGGCGCAGCTGGGGGCGCTTCGCGCGGCATGTGATTACGGAGACGTCGCTGCCGCCGCGCGAGCGCGAACTCCTGATCTTGCGAACCGGCTGGCACTGTCAGTCGGGCTATGAGTTTGGGCAGCACCGGCGCATGGGCCGCGAGGCGGGGCTGACCGACGAGGAGATCGCGCGGGTGATCGAGGGCCCCGAGGCGGCCGGCTGGGACCCCTTCGACGCGACGCTGCTGCGCGCCGCCGACGAGCTCCACGCTGACGCGTTCCTGAGCGATGCGACCTGGGCGGCGCTGGGTGAGCGCTACAGTCGTGAACAGTTGATGGACGTGGTGTTTACGGTGGGGCAGTACCACACGGTGTCGATGGCGCTGAACACGTTTGGCGTGCAGTTGGAGGCGGGCACCCCCGGCTTCCCGGAGTAGGCCGGACGCGAGGGACGAGTCAGGCGGTCCGCTGCTCGCTGGGGGCCGCGTCGCCGGGTGCCGCCCCGGCGAGCCATCTCTCCAGCAGGGTATTGAGGTCGGCCATGCGCATGGGTTTGGCGATGTAGTCGTCCATGCCGGCTTCCAGACAGCGTTCGCGGTCCCCCGCCAGCGCCTCGGCGGTCATGGCCACGATGGTCACGCGGGAGTGGTCGCCCTGCAAGCGGCGGATCTCGGCGGTCGCTTCCAAGCCGTCCAGTTCGGGCATCTGGATGTCCATCAGGATGAGCGCGTAGCTGGTCTGGGCGAGGCGATCGACGGCCTCGCGGCCGTTGCCGACGACATCCGCCTGCCAGCCGAGACGCTCGACCATGCGCTGGGCGATGCGCTGGTTGACGCTGTTGTCCTCGGCGATGAGGATGCGCCCTTGGCGCGGTTCGTGTGGCGGCAGCGCGGGGCTGCGCGGCGCGGGGGGAGCGACGCCGGTGCCGGCGTCGAGCGCATGGACCAGCGCACCCAGGAGCTGGGCGGGGCGGGCGGGCTTCATGAGGGAGGCGCCGAACAGCTTCTTGCGGGCGTCGCGCGCGTCGACGTCTTCCTCGGAAGGGCGCAGGACGATCAGGGCTTGAGCGGTCAGGGCGCCAGCGGCCAGCAGACGCCGGGCCAGCTCCAGGCTGTCCATGTCGCTCAGTTGGAAGTCGATCACGGCGGCCTGGAACGGCTCGTCTCGTTGAGCAGCGCGCTGGATCGCATCGATCGCCTCTTGGCCCGTGGCCAGGGCGCTGGCGTGGACCGCATGCTCAAGCAGGGTGTCCAGAACCATCCCGCGGGCGTTTTCGTTGGAGGCAACGACGAGGACCTTGGCGCCGGCGACACGTTCCCAAACCGGAGTCGTGGTCAGGGACGTGCGGGGCAGGTCGAAAGGCAGCGCGACCCAGAAGGTGGAGCCGCGGCCTTCGCTGCTCTCGACGCCGACTTCGCCGCCCATCAGCTCCGCCAAGCGCTTGACGATGGCGAGGCCGAGGCCGGTACCGCCGTGCTTGCGGGAGGTGGAGGCGTCGGCCTGGACGAACTCGTCGAAGATCTGGGGCAGCTTGCTGCGGGGGATCCCGGTGCCGGTGTCGGTCACGCTGATGCGGAGCCGCGGATGGCCGGCGCGCTCGTTCGCGGTCTGAGCGACGGCGACGGTGATCTCGCCCTCGTCGGTGAACTTGACGGCGTTGCTGACGAAGTTGAGCAGGATCTGACGGATGCGGGCCTCGTCGCCGATGACCTCTTGGGGCAGCTCGGAGGGGTAGCACACGATCGGTTCGAGGTGCTTCGCGCCGCTGGTGGGGACGAGCAGTTGCATCACGTCGCCGATGGTGTCGCGCAAGTCGAAGGGACGTTCTTCCAGGGCGATGTGACCGGACTCGATCTTGGAGAAGTCGAGCACGTCATTGATGACGGTGAGCAGCGCCTCGCCGGAGCGCTGGACGGTGTCGGCGTAACCGGCCTGCTCGTCGTCGAGCTCGGTCTGCGCGAGCAGCTGAGCCATGCCGATGACGCCATTGAGTGGCGTGCGGATCTCGTGGCTCATCATGGCGAGGAACTGTGCCTTGGCGCGGGCGGCCTGCTCGGCCTGGACGGCGAGTTTGGCGGATTGGTCGAGCGCCGCACGGAGTTCCTCGTTGCTTCGCTGCAAGCTGGCCTCGGCGCGCTCTCGCTGTTGGATGTAGGCGACGAGCTGCACGTTCTTGCCGCCGAGGCGGGTGTTGGCAGCGAGCAATTCAACGCGTTGCCGGCCGATGGTGCGCCAGGCGGCGGTGATAAGGGCGACGGAGCCGAGGAAGAGGAGCGCAAAGCCTAGCCCGACGATGAGCAGGGCGCTGACGCGGGAGGCCTCGGCGTCGGCCAGGTGTTGGTCTTGGACGGCGGGATCGCTCTCGTCCAGGG
>JAPUIR010000052.1 GCA_027296805.1 Chloroflexota bacterium
TCTCCTGCCACTCGCCGCCGGCCTCGCCGACAAGCCAGCCGATCTGACCGCGATGTTCCTGCGAGTGCAGCACGACGTGAAGCAGGACGTCGGCCGGCTCGCTGCGAAACGGCTCGCCCGACGTGTTTTGGTACTCGAAGGGCTGACGCAGGTCCGCCTCCGTGGCCGAACGGAGGAGCGCGGACCAGCGTCCCTCAAGCTCGGTCATCGCCGTCTCGATCCTGACCAACGTCCAATCGGGCCAGGGCGCCGTGTCGGCAGAGACTCCGTCGAAGCGATCGATCCAGACGCGCTCCGTCTCCACGACGTGGGCCAGCAACCGCACCGTCTGAGTGGGCGGATCGCCCAGCGAGTCCAGCGTCGTGAGCGCCCGGCGGTTGGCCCAGGCGTTGAACGTCAACAAGCGCTCCAGGTCGTCGAGCATTGCGTCCCTCCCTTCGACGGGCCGAGGCCGTGCCGCCTCACGGCATCGCACGACCGACATGCTGCAACTTGTCGGGGTTCACCACCATGCGGATCGCAACGATGCGGCCCCCGTCGATCTCGAACGCCCCCACGGTCATGGCTCGCCCGTCGATCGTGGCCACCACCCCGGGACCACCGTTGACCGTTGCGAGCCGGGCCTCGAACCCTGGCGGCGCCCCCTGCACGATATTCGCGACGAAGAGAGCAACCTTGGCCGCCCCCCGCACCGGCAGCCGCGCCGCGAGGACCTGCCCCCCGCCATCCGACCACAGCGTGACGTCCTCAGCCAGGGTGGCCTCCAGGCCCGCCATGTCGCCCTCGCGGGCCGCGGCGAGGAAGCGAAGTGTCAGTGCGTCCGCCTCGGCGCGAGAGGCGTGGAAGCGCGGCCGGTCGGCCGCCACGCGCTGCCGCGCGCGATGCACGAGCTGACGGCTGGCGGCTTCGCTGCGGCCAATGATCGACGCGATCTCGTCGTACCCGTATTCGAACACCTCGCGCAGCAGGAAGGCGGCGCGCTCGAGCGGTCCCAGCCGTTCGAGCACGACGAGGAACGCCATCGTGATCGAATCGGCGCGCGCCACCTCATCCTCCACGCTCTCTGTCACGATCGGCTCCGGCAGCCAGGGGCCGATGTACTCGGCACGTCGCACCTGAGCTGCCCGGTACTGGTCGATGCAGAGGCGGGTGACCGTGGTGCAGAGGTAGGCACGCGGCGAGGCCACCTCACCCGCGGGCCGCTGCTGCCAGCGCAGGAAGGCGTCCTGCACCGCGTCTTCCGCATCCTGCCGGCTGCCCAGCATGCGGTAGGCGATGCCGAACAGCAGGGGCTGATGCTCGCGGAAGACTTCGGCTGGATCGGCGACCATGGCGTCACCCCCAAGGCGGTCAGGCTCCCGCCGCCGCCCGCGTCAGCTCGAACCGTTCGTCGGCCTCGAGTGCCGCCGGGCGACTCACGATCGCGTCGACCGCCGTACGCGCGCTGGCCACGCTCGCGTCCGCCAACCAGCCTGACGGTCCGACCCAGTCGCCCGCAAGGAACAGGCCCCGCGCACCGGCCACAACCACCCCGGGCCGGGCGTCCAGCCCCTTCAGCGTGGGAGCGACGATTCCGTTCACGACGGTCAGCTGCGGCAAGAAGCGACGTCGAACGACGTGGTCGCGCCAACCTGGCTGCACCTGATCCATGACGGCCTCGAGTTCCGCCTCCGAGCCGGCCGGATCGTCGGGGGCAAGATACTTGGCGACGCTCACGGTCGCCCCCAGCGGCGGCGCCAGTCGCGCCACCGCGGAGTGGACACTCAGGTAGTAGGGCACGTCGATCCCGAGCGCGAAGGTCGTATGAGGATCGGGCAGTTCGCTCAAGCCGAGATCCAGCACCGCCGCCCGCACAGGCGGCGCGGCCTCCGCCCAGGCGGCCACCTCGCCGCTGGCTGGTTCGGGCAGCAGGGTCACCGCGACGCGGGGGCTCGCGGCGATCACGACGGATTGCGCCTCCAGCGTCGTTCCGTCCCGCATGCCAAGACGCCACGCAAACCTGGATCGCTCCAGCGACTCGACCCGCTGCCCGCAGCGGATCTCGGCCCCTTGTGTCCAAGCGACGTCGACCAAGCCGTCGACTAAGCGCTGCCAGCCGCCATCGAGATAGATCACCCCCTCCAGCGCCATCTGCATCTGTTGCAGTGCGACTCCCGCACTCAGGGCTTCCGGGGCGTAGCTGTAGGTCGCGAGGCGAGCGACCGCTTCCATCAGTTCGCGGACCCGCGGCCTCTGGATCGTGTCGAGCCAGGTGGCCAGGCTCTGGTCGGCGACGGCATCCGCATCCAGCCGGGGAAGTCGCGCCAGGAGCCGCGCGAGGGCAAGCTTGTCGCGCCAGCCGAACAATCTGGTGGTCAACAGCGACCGCGCATCGGCGGGCAGGCGATAGGCGTGCCCGCCGTGTAAGGCCAGCCCGGCTGCTTTCGGTAGGCCGCCCTCGATCGGGATGCCGAGCTCCTCGAACGCCTGCGCGGCCGGCCCGGTGCGATACAGGGCGTGCGGTCCGAGGTTGAACGCGAATCCATCGTCGACGGATGTCGTTGCCCGCCCGCCCGGCTCGGCGCTCCGCTCCAGCACAACGACCCGGCGACCATCACGCGCCAGGAAGGCGGCCGCCGTCATCCCAGCCAACCCGCTCCCGACAACGGCGACATCACACTGCACGGAAGATTCCATGGCCCGTTCCTTTCGTCTGTCTACTGATCAGACGGGTGGGGCCTCACCGCTGTGACAGCGATCGCTCTGTTCTGCTCCGTGGGACACGGATCCCATCGGCGCGGTGCGGCCCGCACCCCCAAGCCTCGGTTTCGATGTCGGCCTCGAAGGGGAGGGTTTCCAACATCCCGCACCCGCCGAACCTCGTCGCTCGCAGCCTCTAGAAGGGCGGCTCCAAGCCAAGCTCGATGAACTTCTGGCGCAGCGCTTCGCGGGTGTGCGCGTTGATCCGCTCGATCGCCTCCCAGTCGTAGCCCAGCTCCAGCAGCACCTCCTCGGTGTGCTGCCCGAGCTGCGGTGGCGGACCCTTGATCGAGGCCGGGGTCTCGCTGAGCCTGACGAGCGGCCCGATCAGCTTCGTCATGCCGATCGGATCGAGATCGATCTCCTCGATGTAGCCGTTGGCGAGAGCCTGTGGATCGTCCAGCACGTCCTGGTGCGAGGAGACCCGGTTGTAGATGATGTCGGGCTCGGAATCGAGGAAGGCGACCCACTCCGCGAGGGTCTTGCTCGCGAACGCCCGCTCCATGTAGGGCCGAATCTCCCCCGCGATCTTGCCTTCGGCGTCCTGGTCCATCCCCATGCGCTTGTTGAGGGTGTTCCAGCGCTCGTCGGAGCCGATCTCCGGGAACCCGGCGAAGTCGCAGAACGACTGCCAGGACTCCTCGGTCCGTGCGAAGGCGAGAAAGATCGCCTTGTCGTCCGACGTTTGGTACACGCCGTACATCCCGGGGATGTTGGCGTGGTGGCTGCCGTCGCGCATGAGTTCGTTGCCACTGATCGCCGCCTGCTGGATCTCCCAGGCCTGCAGCCAGATCTGCGCGCCGTAGGAGGAGACGTTCACCTTCTGCGCGATCCCGTGCCGCTCGCGCGCGAGCAAGGCCGTCATCGTAGCGAGCGCCAACTGCATCGCACCGGCCATATCGGCGAGAGTGGCGCCGGGCAGTACCGGTGGTCCGTCGCGCGGGCCGGTCATGTGCATCAGCCCGCCGCGGGCCATCCCGGCGCCGTCGACCATCCCCTTGTCGGCATCGGGCCCCAGGTGGCCGAATCCATTCACCGCGGCGTAGACGAGGTTCGGGTTTCTTTCGCGCAGCGCCTCGTATCCGAAGCCCATCCGCGTCAACGCCGATTCGCGGTAATTGGTGATGAACGCGTCGGCCCGCTCCACCAGCTTGTAGATCACCTCGCGGCCATCTTCCGAATTCGCGTCGATCGCGATCGCGCGCTTGCCGCGGTTGGAGTGCACGAACTGCGCCCCCAGGGTCCCCTCCGGCGTGAAGTTATTCGAACCCCGGTGGTAGCGGGAAGCGTCGCCCTGGGGCGGCTCGATCTTGACGACCTCCGCCCCCATATCGCACAGAAAGCCCCCGGCCGCCGGCCCTTGCAAGGCGGTCGCCATCTCCACGATGCGTAAGCCAGTCAGCGGTTCGACCACAAGCGGCTCCTCCTCCGAAGCCCCGCCGCGACGCCGGAGCTTGCTACAGCCCGTAGCACGCGCGCACGTTCTCGCCCAAGATTCCGCGCTTCCCTTCCGGCAGCATCGATGTGAGCTGCGCGATGTCATCGATATAGGTCGGCGGGTGGTCGCCGTGCGGGTAGTCCGAGGCCCAGAAGAAGCGGTCGCCGCCTACGTATTCGATGATGTGAGCCACCGCGCGTTCGTCGGGGTCGGCCGAGATCCAGCACTGGCGCCGGAAGTAGTCGCTCGGCTTCTCCCGCAGCGGCAGGGTCCGCTTGCGTCCGAACACACCGCCGGAGACAACGTCCATGCGGTCCAACGACGCGCCAATCCAGCCCGCGCCCGCTTCCAGCACCACCACCTTCAAGCGCGGGAACTTGTCGAAGACGCACGTTGTAGTACCAAGTGGCGTCGTTGCCCAGATCGTGGAAGCGATTGCCGCGTGTCACGGGTCCCGGCTCCGACATCGGATGGATGGCGATGGGGACGTCGAGCTCCTCTGCTTTGGCCCAGAGGGGATCGTGATCCGGGTGGCCGTGCGATTTCGACGTCAGCGTGAACGGCGCCACGAACGCACCACGACATCCGTCCTGCACCGCGCGCTCCAGCTCCCCCACGGCCCCGTCGATATCG
>JAPUIR010000053.1 GCA_027296805.1 Chloroflexota bacterium
TCGTCGGGCCGAGGAGGACTCATGGTCGCGTCCGAGGGCGTGCAGACGGACGCGTCGAAGTACCCGCTGGCGGGCATGCGCGTGATCGAGTTGGCACAAGGCATCGCCGGACCGTACGCGGGGAAGTGGCTGGCGGCGCTGGGGGCGGACGTGATCAAGGTGGAGCCGCCCTGGGGCGAGCCCGCGCGCGCGTTTGGGCCATGGCCCGCGGACGACCCGAACGACGAGACCAGCGGCCTGTTTCTCTACCTCAACCCTTCGAAGCGGGGGATCACGCTGAACCTGGAGACGTCGGACGGACGCGAGATCCTGCGTGAACTGGCCGCGACGGCGGACGTGGTGCTGGAGTCGTTCAGCCCCGGGTATCTGGAGGGGCATGGACTGGGCGCGGAGGCGCTGCGGGAGTCGAAGCCGGACCAGGTCATGGTGTCGATCACGCCCTTCGGGCAGAGCGGCCCTTGGGCCGAGGCGCCGTGGACGGAGCTGACGCTGTTCGCGCTGAGCGGGCAGATGTCGATCACGGGGTATCCGGACCGAGCGCCGCTCAAGAATGGCGGATCGCAACCGTCGTATCAGGCGGGGCTGAACGCGCTGGCGGCGACGGTGGGCGCGTACTACGGGGCGCAGGTGCACGGAGAGGGCTCGCACATCGATCTCTCGATGCGGGAGACGTTCAGCTCGATGCTGGAGCTTTACGGTCCGGCCTTCTCGCAGCTGGGCATGATCAACCCACGGCGGGGGAACCATCTCAACGCGGTGTGGGGCATCTATCCCTGCATCGATGGGTACGCGGGGATGTGCTGTCTGCCGCGGAACTACGACCGCATGGCCGAGGCGCTGGGGCTGCCGGAGTTGAAGGAGCCGCGCTTCGCAGATCCGGCCCAGCGGCTGGAACATGAGGACGAGCTGCAGGCGATCATGTACGGCTGGTTCGCGGGCAAGACACGGGCGGAGGTGCATGCGCTGGGGCTGAAGTACCAGTTCCCCGCGGGCTATGTGGCGACGATGGCGGATCTGCTGGAGTCGGAGCAGCTCAACGGCCGAGATCTGTTTTTCGAGGACGATCACCCCAAGGCGGGCCGGATCAAGTATCCGCGACGGCTGTGGCTGGGATCGGAGCATGGCTGGGTGGACGGGCGGGCGCCGGAGCTGGGACAGCACAACGTGGACGTGATCCACGGCGAGCTGGGATACGAGAAGGAAGATCTGGTGCGATTGCGAGAACTCGATGCCATCTAAGAGGCCTCTGGAAGGTGTACGGGTCGTCGACCTGACGGCGATGTGGGCCGGTCCTTACGCGACGATGATCCTGGCCGACCTGGGCGCCGAGGTGATCAAGGTGGAGTCGCCCAAGGCGTGGGACAACATCCGCACGCTGTTCGCGCCGCCGACGGCGCCGGGCGAGCACTGGTGGAACACGTCGAACTACTTCCACGAGTACGGGCGCAACAAGAAGGGGTTGACGCTCGACCTGGCGGATCCGCGCGGGAAGGAGCTCCTGGGTCAGTTGGTGGCAGTGAGCGACATCGTGATCGAAAACTTCCGCACGGACGTGCCGGAGAAGCTGGGGCTGACCTACGACTGGATGCGCGGGCTGAACGACCAGATCATCGCGGTGGGGATGGCGGGCTTTGGCAAGACGGGGCCGGACGCGCACGCGATGGGCTACGGGCCCATCATCGAGCAGATGTCGGGGATGACGTCGTTGACGGGGTACGGCGATGACGGGATCCCGATGAAGACGGGGATCTCGTACGGCGATCCGATCGCGGGGCTGGGGGCGGCGAGCGCGGCGATGGTGGCGCTGATCCAGCGTCGGAAGACGGGGAAGGGGCAATACATCGATCTCGCCCAGCGGGAGGTGATGACGGCCCAGGTGGGCGAGGCGTTCATGGACTGGTGCATGAATGAGCGGCTGCCGGAGCACATGGGCAACGGGCACGATTGGATGGCGCCCCACAACGCCTACGCCTGCGAGGGCGAGGATCAGTGGATCACGATCGCGGTGCGAACGGATGAGGAGTGGGACGGCTTGGTACGGGCGATGGGGTCGCCGGCCTGGGCGTCGGAGGAGGCGTACGGCGATCAGATGTTGCGCTGGGAGAATCGAGGCGATCTGGACACGCGGATGTCGGAATGGACGGGGGGGCTGACGAAGGAGGCTGCCTTCGACGCCTGTCGCGCCGAGGGCGTGCCCTGCGGCCCGGTTTACCACATGGCGGACCTGTTCGCCGACGAGCAGCTCGCCGCGCGTGGGTTCTATGAAGCGGTCACACACGAAGAGCACGGCACCTGGATGGTGCACGGCTGGACCTGGCGCGCCACCGATGCGGGCCCCTGCATTGTGGCCACGGCGCCCGACTTCGGTCAGCACAATCAGGAGGTGCTGGGAGATCTGCTGGGGTTATCGGCGGCGGAGATCGCAGGGCTGGAGTCGGAGCAGATCATCGCGACGGCGCCGATCGGGGTGCCGACGCGGTCGGAGATCGAAGCGAGCGGCGTGGGCCCCGCCTCCGCGTTGAAGCTAGATTAGGTTGGTCTACGCGCTCGTCCTGCACGTCGATGGGGAGACCGAAACGGCCGTGCGCGATGTTTGGGCGCGGCTGGCGGAGCTGGGTCTTGCGCGCGCGGCACTGTCGGAGGATGTGGCACCGCACCTGACGCTATGGGTAACGGACAGCCTGGGAGTGAAGCTGGTGCCGAACGGGCTGGATCAATTCTGCGAGCAGCGTCCCCCTCTGGAGGCGCGCTTTCGCAGTGTGGGGGCGTTCCCGGGGAGTTTCGGGCCGGTGTTCTTCGCGCCGGTGCCCTCAACGGAG
>JAPUIR010000054.1 GCA_027296805.1 Chloroflexota bacterium
ATCGCCAGCCGTAGCGCTCGAGGACGCTATCCAACTCCGCCAAGAACTCCCTGCCCCCGTCGGCCGCTTCCAGGTCGTCGAACCGTCCCGACGCGATCGCGCTCGCGACCTCAGGAAGATCCCGCGCGCGCCCGCTCAACCGGTCCAGCGCCTCCGCGGCCGCCGTCGTCTCGTTGGGCGCTCCACGCGTCAGCTCCAGCGCCAGCCCCGCTCGCTCGCCGAAGTGCTCGACGCAGAACGCTCTCAGCGCCTCAAACTCCTCCGACATCCGCCCAATCGTGCGAAACGTCTCCAGACTGATCGCCGCGCTCTCTTCGGCCACCGTGGGCTGCAGCGATGCCAGCTCGGGCGCCGTCATCGACGCGTAGTCTCGGCCGCGCACGGTCTCGACCAGCGACTCCGCTCGTGGCAAGCACAGCTCGAACCATGCCTGGGAGCCGCTCCGACCCGCGTACTCCTCGTCACTCAGCTCCGGAAACCTCGGCGCCTTGGCCGGTGAGTAGGCATAGCCGTTGATCAGCAGCGACGGGCCTCCGCCCGTGGCTCCCCGGAAGGAAGCCATCATCGAATGGGCCAGCGGTACCTCGGGTCCCGGCGAGTGCGTGGCATCGCGCAGCCAAGAGCGCTCCGCGTCCTCGGGATGCTCCCACTCGACGTCGAAGTCGTCGTTCGCCCGGATCATCGCTGGGCCTATCCCCGGCTCCGCGTCCCAGATGCCGCTCGCGATGCGGACCGAGAAATCGCCGTCCGCGAGGCGGACCTAGAAGTCAAAGTCGTCCATCCCGCCCATGTCGGGCATGCCGCCCATGTCCGGCATCCCGTGTCCGTGATCCCCCCCACCCCCGAAGTCCGGCATGTCGTCTACGTCGAAGTCGCTGCTGGCGACACCCGTCGTAATGATCGTCGCGCTAAACTTTCGCCGCGCCTTCGCCTTGCACTTCGGGCAACTCGCCGCCGACCCCGCCTTCGACATCGGCCGGGTCAACTCGAACTGTGTGCTGCACTTGGGGCATTCGAATTCGTATATGGGCATCCAACGCGCTCCTCGGCTCGATTAGGCCAACCTCGTCGTTATCGCTTCGCGCCGCAGTGTAGCAACGAGCGGCGGTCGCTCCATCATGCAGGAAACGGACCGGACGAGAACCGAGCCTGCCGGTAGGTGTGCGTCGCGATTGCCACGCCCTCTCCCAGCGTGAACCCCCCGCGCTCCGCCACAAGTTCATTCGACATCCCGCCCGGCGTTCCCAGCGACAACGACGCCTCCTCCAGCGACCAGGCCAACCCGTGCGTCGAGACCTGACCTAGCCGCTCGCTCACCGCCACCAGTGAGACATAATCTTCAGGTTCGCCCGCGAAGGTCACCACCCCGCGCCCGTATCCGGACGCTTCCCCGAACAACCCCACCGCCTCGGTCCAGCCGCTGATCAGCCGGATCGGCATGGACGCGAACTCCTCGGAGGCCAGGAACAGCGCGTTCGTCAGACTGTGATCGAGCCGTTCCCCGCCCCGCGCTCCCAACAGCACGACCTCGGCCGCGCCCCGTTCCAGTGCCAACTCCAACGCGACCTGCCCGTCCGTCCGGCGCTGCGGATCGGGATGCGGCACGATCTCCACCCCGCCTCGCCGCAGCTCCTCCACTCGCTCCGGCGGCAGCGAATCGAAATCGCCGATCACCGCGTCGGGCCTCAGCCCGATCCCCGCGAGGCCGTCGGCGCCGCTGTCGGCCGCGATCGTCAGCTCCGCCCCCTCCACCCAGTGACGCAGCAGCGCTCCGTCGGCAATCTCGCCGCCCAGCGCGACCACGACCTTCATCGCTGCTCCGGCTCAGCCAACACATGCCCCACTTCCGGACACACCTTGCCCAAAAAAAGAAGGGGCGCCCGCGTGGACGCCCCTTCGCGATATCGTGACTTGGCCCGACGAGGCCAGTCCTACTTGGTCAGAATGTGCACCGTGGCCGCGCTACCCAGCCCGATCACGTGTGCCAGCCCGGCCTTGTGGCCTTCTACCTGCCGCTCGCCGGCCTGACCGCGCATCTGCCAGACCAGCTCGCAGATGTTCGCCACGCCGGTCGCGCCCAGCGGGTGCCCCTTCGAGAGCAGCCCACCCGAGGTGTTGACGGCCACCCAGTCCTTGCGATCCCGCGGTCCGGAGAGGTCCGTCAACTTCTCCTCGACCATCCGCCCGCCCTCGCCCTCGTCGCAGAGGCGCAGGTTCTCGTAGTGCAGCAGCTCCGCCGTTGCGAAGCAGTCGTGCAGCTCCACGCTATCAAGGTCCTGAGGGCCCAGGCCCGCTTCCGCGTAGGCCAAGTCGGCCGCTTTCTGCACCATCGTGTTGATGTCCGGGAACACCAGGTTGCGGTCCGTATACGGGTCCGTCGTCATCGCCGACGCCGCCACCCGGATCCGCTCGCCGCTGGAGTACTTCTTGATCGCCTTCTCGCTCATCAGCACGGACGCCGCCGCGCCGTCGCCCGTTGGGCAGCACATGTACAGCGTGTTGGGATACGCCACCATCCGCGCGTTCAGCACGTCCTCCAGGCTCACGCGCACCTGGTACTGCGATAGTGGGTTGCCCATCGCGTGCTCGTGGTTCTTCACGGAGATCTGCGCGAAGTGCTCAATCTTCGTCCCGTACTTGCGCATGTGTTCCATACCGGCCATCCCAAAGACGCCCGGCATCGTTCCCGTGCCCACCACGCCTTCCGTGATGTAGGCGGGGTCCGAGCCGCCTGTGCCGCCCAGCAAGCCCTGCTTCCCCATCTGCTCCACGCCCACCGCCAGCGCCACATCGTATGCCCCGGAGCCCACCGCGTAATACGCCTCGCGGAACGCCGTGGACCCGGTCGCGCACGCGTTCGCCACGTTGTACACGGGGATGCCGGTCATCCCGATCTCTTTGAGGATCGACTGCCCCACCATGTTGGTCTGGTACAGGTTGCCCGCCGCCATCATCTCCACGGTCTGGAGCGGGATCTCCGCGTCCTTCAGCGCCAGCGAAACCGCCTGCGCTCCCAACGTCGCGATCGTCTCCTCCGGGTACCGCCCGAACTTGATCATCCCCACGCCAGCTACGTAGACGTTCTCCATGGATCTCAATCCTTCCGCCGCATGCCCCATGCGACCGTTCTGCCTGTTCGGCTGGAGCTTACCAGCCTGAACCTGTGCGCGCCCCGTTGCGGCGCCAATAAGTGCCGCGTTAGACCGGCACGAACTCCGGAATCACGACGTCGTTCCCCTCTTTGTCCTTGCGGATCGCGCGCGCCCGAAACTTCACCTTCATCCCCATTTTCACGTTCTCGGGGTCCGGCTCCACCTCCGCCACGTTCGCCCGCACGGCCACCTTCAACTCCGGGTGACCTTCCACCGGCACGTCGATGATCGCCCCCACGAACGGGGTCGGCACCCCAGGGAACGACTGGTGCACGATCGTGTAGACCCAGACCTCGCCTTCCTTCTCCAGCTTGGCTGGTCGCAGCGAAGTCTCGTCCAGATCGCCGGTCTTGCTGTCGAAGCGGCGGTGCGGATCGTACAGATACGCCGCCGTCGCATCCTTATTGATCAGCACCTTCAGGTACGCCTCATCCAGGTCGTCCGACGGCAACTCCAGATACGGCACGATAGGCCGGTAGCCCGGCTCCGCCTGCTCCTCAACCGTGTTCTCAGCCAAGCGCGAACCCCCTTCGTCGCGCGCCCACGGCGCGCCTGGGCGCGCGATGCGCCCAAATTGTGAATTGGGCTCTGGATAGCACCGCCTCGATGGGTCGTCAAGGAACGTCACCCCCCCGGTGGTCCTGCCTCCCACGTCCTCCCCGAGGGCGATCAGCCGCCCCGGCCCTCCGTGCCCAGGGCTTCGCCCCACAGCACCCCGGGTCCCGCTCGCCAGCTCACGTCCCGCGCCGCGATCGCCTCCTCGCAGTGCGAGCAGACCAGGTACGGATTCGTATCTTGCCCGCAGCCCGCGTGCCTCAGAATCACCGGCGGACCGGCCTCCCCCGACGTGAAGCGGTCGCCCCACGCCATCAGCGTTACCAGCACTGGCCAGAGTGCCATCCCCTTCGCCGTCAAGTGGTACTCCTGCCGAGGGGGATGTGTGGAGTAGTGCTTTCGCTCTAGAATCCCATGAGCCTCCAGCGTGCGCAGCCGGTCCGAGAGGATGTTTCGCGCGATGCCTAACTCCTCCTGGATCCCATCGAACCGACGCCGGCCTTCGAAAATCGCACGCAGAATCACCGGGGTCCAGCGCTGCCCCACGATCGCCACGGTCCGCCCAATGGAGCATTCCAATTCCGAGAGCCTTGATGGTGTCATGAAGTCTGCGTCATCGAAGAGCGTCTCCACCTCGTGCGGGGTGCCTGAGCCTGGCGCTCGTGACTGCTAGTAGCGTTTTGAAACCTGCGGAGCGTACGTAAGGGAGCCGAGAATGGACTTCAAGCCCAGCCCCGAACAAGAACAGTTTCGCGAGGAAGTCATCGACTTCATCCACGCCAACTGGGATCCGCCACCGGCCACCCTCGCCCCCGACAATCTCGATTGGTTGGACGCCCAGCGCGCCTACGAGCGCAAACTCGCCGACCACGGCTGGCTCACCATGGCCTGGCCCACCAAGTACGGCGGCCGCGCCGCCTCTCACATGGAACAGCTCATCTTCCGCGAGGAGAGCGCGTACCTGGGTGCCCCCGGCGCTGGCGGGCAAGGCATCTCCATGGTCGGTCCCTGCCTCATGGTGCACGGCTCCGAAGAGCAGCGCACGCGCTTCCTCCCGCCCATCGCCAACTCCGAAGTCACCTGGTGCCAGGGATTCTCTGAGCCCGGCTCCGGCTCCGACCTCGCCTCCCTCCAGACCCGCGCCGTCAAAGATGGCGACGACTACGTCATCAACGGCCAGAAAATCTGGACCTCCGGCGCCACTCACTCCGACTGGATCCACATCCTCACCCGCACCAACCCCGACGCCCCCAAGCACCGTGGCATCTCATACTTCCTCCTCGACATGAAGACCCCCGGCATCGAAGTCCGCCCCATCATCGACCTCGCGGGCAACCACATGCTCAACGAGACCTTCTTCACCGACGTCCGCGTCCCCGCCGACCAGATGCTCGGCGAAGAGAACCGCGGCTGGTACGTCGCCGCCACCCTGCTCGACTTCGAACGCTCCGGCGTCAACTACCCCGCCCAGGCGCGCCGCACCACCGAACAGCTTGCCGCCTGGGCCAAGGACACCCGCCGCAACGGCGGCACCGTCTACGACCGGCCCGGCGTCGCACACGGCTTGGCCGACCTCTACGTCTCGGCGGAAGTCTGCCGCCTCCTCTCCTACCGCGTCGTCTGGATGCAGAGCCAGGACCTCATCCCCAACTACGAGGCTTCCGTCTCCAAGATGTTCGGCACCGAACTCAACCAGCGCGTCGCCAACTTCGGCGTCAACATGATCGGCCTCCCTGCCCAGCGCATCGACCCCCAAGACCCCCACGCCCCACTCAAATCTGACATCGGCCGCATGTACATGACCACCGTGCCCTACACCATCTTCGCCGGCACCTCGGAGATCCAGCGCAACATCGTCGCCACCCGGGGCCTCGGCTTGCCCCGCCAGTAGGCGGGACCTGGACCTCCCCATTCGAGTATCGGGCCCTCGGAGAGCTCTCTTCGCACGTCCCGCCCCATACACCATCAACCCGGAGGTACCGATCGTGCGGGGAGTCTCAGGGGGGCCTGTCTGACGAATGCCTCCCTGTCTCATGAGCATGAACATCGTCGCCACCCGGGGCCTCCGCCTCCCATGCCACTAGCACGCCTCCGGGCGCCCATCCAGATGCGTTAGCCTGCGCTCGTTCCGACCACGCACGGGCCGCTCCCACCTGCCCGTTCTGCCTCCAGAAGGAATGGCGTCATGGAGTTCGATTTCACCGCCAGCCAGGAGCAGTTCCGCCGGGAAGTCGTGGACTTCATCGACGACAACTGGAATCCGCCCCCGCCCTCCTCCCGTCCCGGCGACACCGGCTCCTATGAGGCCGCCCACGCCTATGAGCAGCGTCTCGCCCAACACGGCTGGCTCACCATGGCCTGGCCCAAGCAGTACGGCGGTGGGGGCGCAACCCACATGGAACAACTGATCTTCCGCGAGGAGAGCGCCTATCGCGGCGCCGCCGGATCCGGCGGTCAAGGCGTCTCCATGGTCGGCCCCTGCCTCATGGTGCACGGCACGGAGGAACAGCGGGAACAGCACCTGCCCAGCATCGCGGGCGCCAAGGTCGAATGGGCCCAGGGCTTCTCCGAGCCCGGCTCCGGCTCCGACCTCGCCTCCC
>JAPUIR010000055.1 GCA_027296805.1 Chloroflexota bacterium
GGAGATCGCGCAAACGGCTGTAGAGACGGTAGCGACGACGGTCCAAACGACCCTCAAACAGGGCGGCGAGACCGGCGCGGCGGCCACGCAGCTCGGTGTTGGCGCCGTCAAAGGCGCGATCGATGCCGTCGGCGACGTCGGTGGGCAGGCCGCCGAGACAGCAGCCGACACCGTGGAGAAGGCCGTGGACTCCGCCAGCAAAGTGGGCGCCTCCGTCGGCAACGCCGCCAAGGGCGCGGTGATCGGTACCGTGCGTGGCTCGAGCGAGGTCGGCGTCGAAGCGCTCGGTGCGGTCGGTAGCACGAGCCGCACGGCCGTGAGCGAAGCGGCGGCCATCGGCGCTGACATCACGACCGCCGCCGTGGGCGCCGTGGAAGGCGCCATCGAAGTGGCGAAGGAAACCGGCCTCAACGTAGAGGAGGCGGCCGCCGCCGCCGCCACGGGCGCGATCGAGGCTGCGGGGGAAGTGGGCTCGGCCGCTGCCATCCGCGTTCGCCGCTCGGTCGAAGGCACCATCCAAGGCGTCAAGGTCGTCGCGAACACCGCCGTCGGAAAAGAATAAGGACTGATCCGCGCTCAACGCGAGATCGTTGACTGACCGGCCGCGGGGATCGCCCCGCGGCTCGTCGCCGTCTGCCCGCCCCGTCGGAATACAGAGTCCGAGGGGTGAGGGGCAGGTCGTCTACTCGACCGCGGACCGATTCGGGGCTCCGTCCGCTGGCGCCTCCTGGTCGCCGCTCCCCACCTCGGCCGACGGCCGCCGAGTCCCCGACCACCACGCGATACCGGCCCCCACTCCTGCGATCACCGCCGAGACAGTCAGCGCCCACTCCAGCCCATGCAGCAACGCGCTGGGTGCCACCGACGCGTCGTCTAACCCCGACGCGGACCGCGCGAACGCGAAACTGGCCGCCTGCGCCGCGAAAATCGACCCCGCCACCGCGATCCCCACCGCTTGGCCAATCGATCGCGACGTGCTCAGCGCCGCGGACGCCGTCGCCTGCCGGTCCACTCCCACACCTCCCATGATCATCGAGGTGTTCGCCGCGTCGAACACGCCCCGCGCGATTCCGATCCCCACTAGCCGCAGCGCGATCCCCACGATCGGTTCGTCCACCGACATCAAGCCCAGCAGCACCAGCGCCGCCGCCCCAATCAGCAGTCCGCCGCCAGTCAGCGTCGCGGCCCCGAAACGATCGCTCCAACGCCCCCCCAGAGGCCCCACGAATAGCACGACAGCCGGGAACACCGCCATCAGCGCGCCCGCCTCCAGCACCGACAGCCCCCGCGCCTCCACCAGATAGAACGGCATCAGCACCGCCACTGCCGCGAACCCGAACGACTGACTCGCCGACGCCAAGACGCCGCCACTGAATCCCCAGCTTCGAAACAGCCCCAGTGCAAGCGTGGGGCTTGCCGCCCGCTGCTCGACGCGCACCAGGATCGGCAGCAGCACGGCCGCTGCTACAAACAAGCCCACGATCGCCCCGTCGCCCCAACCCCAGGCGTCGCCCCGATTGATCGCGAGCACAAGCACGAAGAGGAAGCTCGAGAGCAACACGGCCCCGGTCAGATCCAAGCCTTGCGCCCTGCCCCCCATCGGCGTGTCTCGCAGCCGCACCACCACCAGCCATCCCGCCAGCCCGAACAAGGGCACCCGCAGCCAGAACACCGCGCGCCAGTCCAAAAACTCCAACACCACGCCGGCGAACAGCGGCCCGCTCGCCAGCCCCAACCCGATCGACGCCGACATCAATCCCAGCGCCATCCCGCGCTGCGATGGCGGGAACGCTGTGGTCACGATCGCCCCCAGATTCGCCGTGATGCAAGCCAGCCCGATCGACTGCACTACCCGCGCCGCCAGCAACTCCTCGAACGACCCCGCCAGCGCCGCCGCCCCCGTCGCCAGCGTGAACAGCCCGAAGCCCACCGCGTACGGCCGCTTCGACCCGTACAGATCCCCCACCCTCCCCACTGTCATCGAGATCCCTGTCAGCACCAGCATCGGCACCAGCGCGACCCACAGAATCTCGTCTCGCGAAACGCCCAGATCCTCCCGCAGTGCCGGCAGCGCAATATTGAGTGCGGAGATGTCCATGAAAAACGCCAGCGAACCAAGGCCAACCAGCCCCACCACCCACCAGCGGTAGGCCACACCCAGCGTCGGCGGCCCCGTGACAAGCGGAGCGTCCCCTGGCTCAGGCATCGCGTCGCGCGCCGCGCAACCATCGGCGGGCTCTCCTCAGCACGGGCGGCTGATCGCCTGGGTCAAGCTGGGCCGCGAGGTCGAGCGCAACTACGAGCGAAGTGGGGGTGAGCCGACGCGAGTCCGTAACGGAGCAACTCCTGCATCGCGGGCGCTGATCTCCCGCGACCTCAGTATGAGGCGGCTTGCCGTAGGGACCACGCAGCCGCCACCTTCGCTCGCTGTCGCGCGCCGCGATGCGGATCGCAGTTCGCCTAGGCGACGCTGTCGGCCTTGGCGTCGGCCCAAGGATCGGGCCCGGGATCCCGACCCTCCGACACATCGACCAGCCGCGGAAGGAGGAGATCCCAGCCCCTGCCATGCCCGTCCCGCTCCTCCTCCGAAGAGAAGCCACTGTGGACGAAGCGCAGCGTCGTGCCGCGCTCGTTCGGAGTCAGGGTGATCTCGACGCGCGTGCTGCCCGGCGGCAGCTGCGCCGAGCCTCCCTGTTCCCAACCCCAGGTAAAGACGACCCGCGAGTTTGGTTCGACCTGAATGAACTCACCCCGGGCGATCGTCTCCGGCTTGACCTCCACTCGGAACACGCCGCGCGGTCTCGCTTCAAGCGTCGCGTCGATCCCCATCCATTGGGTCAGTTTCTCCGGCTCGATCAGGAAGGGAAAGATCGTCTCCGGGCTCGCGGCGATCTGGAGCTCTCGCTCATAGAGCAGTTCGTCTTGGGCCGTCACGAGCGTTTCCGCCGCTCTTCGCTTTCGGCGGCCGCCTGCAGTTCGGCTAGGCGGTCGTCCCAGAAATCGGCCAGGAAGTCGCGCAGCTCTCGCAGCGCCTCGGGCCGAGCCCGATAGTAGCGGCGCGTGCCCTCCCGGCGTTCGGAGACCAGCCCTGCCTCTCGCAGCACCTTCAAATGCTGCGAGATCGCCGGGCGCGTGACGTCGAACTGGGAGGCGATGGCGCCCACCGTCAGCTCACCATCGCGAACGAGGGTCAGAATGCGGCGGCGGTTGGGCTCGGCGATCGCGTGCAGGGCGTCGTCCATGGCCGTTGGTTATCTCCGGGGAGACTGGAGAACCGTGCGGCCCACTAGTCGTCGTACTCGTCGTGACGGCGGAGCCAGGCCATGCTCCAGGGCAGCTCTTCCTCGTCCCGGCCCTTTGGCGTCAGGTCCAGCAGGCTGTAGGCCCCGTTGAACATCTCCAGGCCGCGCGCGTAGCAGGAGTAGGTGTGGAAGATCCTGCCGTCTTCCTCCATAGCGAACGCCGACAACCCCGGCCTCTCATCGCTCTGCTCCGCGACCTCGTAGCCGTCCTCCGCGATCGCGACGAAGTTGTACTCCTCGCCGTCCGCGATCGTGCTGGGCTCGAACGACACGTGGAAGTCGCGATTGAAACCGCTGGGGCCCGACGATACCCAGGGGAAACTCCAGCCCATCCGGCCTTGATAGTCCATCAGCTTGTCCAGCGGACCCCGCGACACGACCACGAACGACGTGTCCCGGTGAGCCAGATGGCTTTGAACGCCGTCGAAGCCGTCCGCCCAGAAAGAGCAACTGGGGCAGCCCGCGTCCCAATCCGGCCCGAACATGAAGTGGTAGACGAGCAACTGGGAGTGGCCGGCGAAGAGATCGGCCAAGCTCGCCGGCCCGGAGGGTGTCTCGAATTCGTACGTCGTCTCCACCGGGACCCAGGGAAGGGCTCGACGCTGCCTGCTCAGCTCGTCCCCCCGACGGGTGAGATCCTTCTCAGCCTCGAGGAGGGCCAAACGGGCTGATCGCCATTCCTCGCGGGTCCCGACGTTGATTTCTGTGCTCATGGTGCCTCCTCCAGCTCGCTCGGGGATGACCAGAATGGTAATCAGATCCTTATATAAGTGTCAACTTACGTAAGAGGCACGCGCAACGGTCACGAGCGATCCGACCCAGCAGATCCGCCGTCGTTACTCCACCACCTGCACCGTGAGGGTCGTCGGCGCCAGCGCCACCACAAAGAATCCCTGCCCTCGGGTGATCGTGATCACCACCCGGAGTGAATTCGGCAGCAACCGGCTGTCCAATACCCAGCGCTCATCCGCGTTCTCCCAGACCCAGATCGACGTGATCAGCGGGTTGCTGTCGATGATCGCTCGCGACGTCGTCGGAATCCCGAACCAACCCACCAGCGCAAGCCCCGCAGGCAGCGCGATCGACTCCACCCGATCGTCGTCGGTCACGACGACGGCCACCGTCGTCAGCGCCGCGCCGTTGAATCCGCTCCCGCTCGCGGTGTGCGTGATCGACCCCATGTGCTCGCCCTCCACCACCGAGTCCTGCACCGCCCGCACGGTCACCCGCTGGGTCAGCTGCCAGTTGGCGACCGTGAACGTTAGCGTCGTTGGGCTCACACTGACCTGGCCCTCCACGCTGATCTGGACCGTCACCGTCTCGCTCGGCCGGTTGCCCAGCGCCACCGTGTAGCTGTCGCTCGCCCCACCTTCCGCCACGCGGGTGTCGCCGTTCGTCTCCACGATCACTAGCGTCGGTAGGTCGTTGTCG
>JAPUIR010000056.1 GCA_027296805.1 Chloroflexota bacterium
GTCAGTGAGGCCTTCGATGTCGGTAGAGCCCTCGTGTGCCCCCACGACGGCGAGGCAGGGGCGGTTGGCCTGGGCAGCCATGGCCGCGACACCGGCCACGGTCTTGCCGAAGCTGGACTGACGGTCGAGGCGGCCCTCGCCGGTGAGGACGAGGTCGGACTGAGCGATGCGCTCGGGAAGCGCGACGGTCTCAGCGATCAGGGTGAAGCCGGACTGGATGGTGGCCCCGGCGAAAGCGGAGAGCCCGGCCGCGAGGCCACCGGCACCACCGCCGCCGGGAACGGTGGCGATGTCCAGGCCGAGATCGCGGGCGACGATGTCGGCGAAGTTGGCGAGGGCATGTTCCAGCAGCGGCTGCGTGGCGTCGTCGACGCCTTTCTGCGGCCCGTAGACGGCGGTGGCGCCTTCGGGGCCGAGGAGCGGGTTGCGAACATCGGCGAGGACGACCACTTCGGTGCGCTGGAGGCGTTCGTCGAGACCGGTGGTGTCGATGCGGGCGAGGTGGGCGAGGGCGGCGCCGCCCGGGGGGAGCACACGATCGTCGTCGTCGAGGAGGCGAGCGCCGAGGGCGCTGACCGCACCGGCGCCGGCGTCGTTAGTGGCGGAGCCGCCGACCCCGACAAGGATGCGCCGCACCTTGGCGTCGAGGGCAGCGAGGATGAGCTGGCCGGTTCCGTGGGTGGACGCGCGGCGCGGGTCGAGACGTTCGGCGGGGACGAGGACCAGCCCCGAGGCGGCAGCCATTTCGATGATGGCGGTGTCACCGGCGGCGTCGCTGAAGCGGCCCCAGCGGGCGTGGACGGGGTCACCGAGGGGCCCGTCGACGTTAGTGGTGGTGTAGCGGCCGCCCACGGCGGCGACGAGGGCGTCAACGGTGCCGGGGCCGCCGTCGGCAAGGGGGCAGGCGTCGATTTGGGCTTGAGGGTCGGCCAGGGTGACGCCTCGGCTGAGGGCGGTAGTGGCATCGACGGCGGTCAGGCTGCCTTTGAATTCCTGGGGGCAGACGAGGACTCGCATGGAGGCAGGGTAGGGGGCTGCTTCTTCGACAGGGGCGTGAAGCGGCGTTGGGACAGCGCGCGCCTAGGGGAAGCCGAGGGCGCGCGAGGCGCCGATGAGGATGATCGCGACGGCCCAGAGCAGTCCGACGAGGCGGATGCGGTAGTAGACCTTCATCAGGCTGCCCCAGGGGACGCTGATCAGGCCGAAGAGGTAGAACAGGCCCAGCACCATGATGAGGATGAGCAGGATCTGAAAGGCACCCACGAGGTCTCCCGCTCACCGACGGCCCCAGGCGCCTCTTGGGGCCAGACGGCCCTTTCGCCCAGAAGTGCATCGTACGGAGGGCGGGTGTTGGGAGCCAGCAAGGACGAGCGGGCTCAGGGGCCGTGACGGGCGCCGCAGATGACGCAGGTGCGCTGGCCTTCGCCCACAACGAGCGGTCCGCTACAGACGCGACATTCGGTCACTCGCGAGGCCTGCCGCGCAAGGGACGGGATGGTCCGGCGGGCAGGGGGCAAGGGACGGCGGCGGCTGGGGGATTCGTATGTGGACGGCGAGCGGCCGTCGATGTCGAACTCAAGCTGGATGGAACGGGTCATGGCGAGGGGCACTGTCGTGCTCCTGATCCAAAGGCTGTTCGCGGGAGGGTGCCGATCGCGCCCCGCGAGGTGGTGAGATAGAGACGCCTTGATCCCAAGATAGGACATTTGTTCTGTTTTTGCAACTTATTCGCGCAACAGGGGGGCGGTCGTTGCGGGTCGCTCGTGGAAAGCTCGCTCCGGGCCCCCTGAGACCCCCCGCATGTTCGCGCCACGGGAGCTGGTGAGGATCGGGGCCAGCCAGGGCAGCGGCCCCTGCGATGGATCTGGTCGCGTGAGTCGGAGGGCCTACGGAAGCGGCGCTTGTGAGAGTCGGAGACGGGGGAGCAGAGATGGAGTGACGGCGCAGAGAATGAGGGAGGATCGGTCAGCAGAGTCGGGGACCGCGACGAGAGTCGTCAGGAGGTCTTTTCGAGCCAGTCGAGGAAGCGCCGGATCTGCTCGCTGATGGAGTCGCGGCGACGGCGATCGAGGCCGGCGAGGATGCCAATGAAGAGGATGGCCAGGCCGAGTTCCGCCATGTCGTCTCCCTTCGTTGGAGCTTAGCGCAGCGGGACGGCAGCGTGGCGTAGGATCCGGCGGATGACTTCAGAATCGGCTCCAGGAATGCGATCGCGGCGCGGTTCTGCGCCCCTGGTGGCGACGCTGACTCTGGGTTGCAAGCTGAATCAGGCGGAGAGCCAGTCGATGGGGCGGGCGCTGGTGTCGGCGGGATGCGATGTGATCGACCGGCCGGTGGCGGCGGACGCGTATCTGATCAATACGTGCACGGTGACGCATGTGGCCGACCGTAAGGCGCGGCGGTTGATCCGGATGGCGAAGCGCCTGTCGCCGGAGGCGCCGGTGGTGGTCACAGGGTGCTATGCGGATTGGGCGTCGGAGCGGATCGCGGCGGAGACGGGGGCGGACCTGGTCCTCTCGAACCGGGACAAGGGGGAGGCCGTGGCGGGGGTGCTGGCGCGGCTGGGCGCGCTAGGCGGGGTTGGGGAGTCGAGCGGGCCCGGCCAGTTGCATGAGGGGCGCACGCGCGCGTTCCTAAAGATTCAGGAGGGCTGCGACGACGTTTGCGCGTTCTGCATCGTGCCGGGGGTGCGCGGGCGCGAGCGGGCCGTGCCGATCGACGCGATCGTCGCGGAGGCGCTGGCGATGGAACGGGCGGGGGCGCAAGAGGTGGTGCTGACGGGGACACAGCCGGGCGCGTACGGCCGCGATCGGGACGACGGAACGAACGCGGCGGGGCTGATCGAGGCGCTGCTGACGCG
>JAPUIR010000057.1 GCA_027296805.1 Chloroflexota bacterium
CCCTGCGACCCGTCGACGCCCTCGGCCGCTACCGCGTGGAGCGCTGGCTGAAGCGCATCGATGACGAAGTGCACAAGGCCGCGCCGCTCCTGACCTTCGCACTCGGGCCGCGCCAGGCGCTGCTCGCCCAGCCTGAGGAAGTGCGCAACGCCAACATCGATGCCATCCCCGACCCGGTGGCGCGAGAGGAGCGGCACAGCGTAGTGACGCACGGAATCGCGGCGCCGGAGTTCGCACGCGCCCTCGGTGTGTTCCTCGACGCTCTCGATGCCATGGAGACGGACCTCGCCGACCGGCCCTGGCTGTCGGGCGACGCCCCGGGACTCGCCGATGCCACCGCCCTGCCCTACGTACTGCGCCTGGAACATCTCGCGATGGATCCGCTGATATCCGCGCGACCCCGCCTGTCCGACTGGCTCGAACGCTGGAAGAAACGAGCGACCTACACCAAGGCCGTCGACAATTGGGCGCCAGCGGCGACGATCAAGCTGATGCGAAGCGGGGGCGCGTCCGAGTGGCCCGGCATCGAGCGTATCGCCCGAGACCGGAGTGGCTCTTGACGCTGCGAACCCGAGTCCTGATCGTCGGCGGCGGCCCGGTGGGACTCACCGCCTCTGCGCTCCTATCCCAGCAGGGCATCGAGAACGTCGTGGTCGAGCGCCGCAGAAACACGATCCGCGCGCCCGCCGCCCACGTGCTCCGCCCGCGGACACTCGAGGTCTTCGATCGTCTCGGCATCGGCGACGAGGTACGCGCCGCAGCGCCGCTGTCGGATCTCGACTTCATCACCTGGTGTGCGACGCTCGGCGGGACCGAGGCCGGCCGTCTCGACACGCGCAGCGACCGCCTCGACTGGACCCACTGCCCCCAGAACCTGCTCGAGCCGATCCTGCAGCGGCATTCCGAGAGTCAGACCCCGGCCCGCATCCTGCGCGGCGTCGACTGGACCGATCTCGAGCAGGACGGCGACGGCGTGTGCGCCACAGTCCAGCACGATGACGGTCGCGAAGAACGGATCGAGGCCTCCTGGCTTCTGGCCGCCGACGGCGCCGGGAGTCCGGTGCGCCGCCAGCTCGACATCGCGATGCTGGGCCCCGGTCCGCAGATACGGATGTGGATGGTCCATTTCGAAGCCGATCTGCGCCCGCTGATGGAAGGCCGTTCGGGCCCGCTCTTCTGGGTCCTGAATCCCCAGGCGCCCGGCACCTTCATCGTGCACGATCCCGCCCGTTCGATCGTCTTCATGACGCCGCACTTCGGAGCGGAGAACGAAGAGGAGACGATCTCGGCCCGACTGGCGGCGGCCATCGGTGCGGACATCGAGCTGTGCATCGTCTCCATCGACCAGTGGGCGATGCACGTCCAGGTGGCCGAACGCTACCGCGAAGGGCGGGTGTTCTTGATCGGCGACGCTGCCCATCGTTTCCCGCCCTCCGGCGGCCTCGGACTGAACACCGGCATCGCGGACGCCGACTTCCTCGTCCACCAGCTCACGCGGGTCGAGAACGACGCCGCCGACCCTGTCTGCCTGGACGCCTACGAGCGGGAATGCCGACCGTGCGCTGAGACCAACGCCCACGAGAGCTTCGAAAACGCGAAGCGACTCGCCGAGATTTCGACGGCCATCGGGCCGTGCCCAGACCTCGTCACTCTGGAAACGCGTCTGAACAGCCTTTCCACGGAAGAACGCAAGCAGCTCGACCAGGCGATCGAGCGGCAACGCAGTCACTTCGCGTCCCATGGACGCCTCCCGCCCGACCCGCGTGCGCGGCCGGGCTGATCCGGAGAGGAGCTGATATGGAATATGCCGACGTGGTCCGCACCACTTTCGCGGCGAGAGATTTCACCGACGAGTCGCTCGACGACGACGTGCTCTACCGCATCCTCGATCTCGCGCGCTTCGCGCCGAGCGGCGGGAACCGCCAACCCTGGAAGGTCGTGGTGCTGAAGGACGCGGAGAAGCGCAAGCGCGTGGCGGAGCTCAGCGTGCCGACCTTCCGCCGCTACCTCGCCCAGCGCTTCGCCGGAGAGAACCCCTGGAACACGATCGAGCCCACGAAGCTCAGCGACGAGCAGATCGCCGAGGGGCCGGACCCGAGCGGCTACCTCCAGTCCATGCTGGATGCGCCCGCAGTGCTGATGGTGTTCGTGGACCTTCGCCTCGTAGCGTCCTTCGATTCCGATCTACCTCGCGTGGGGGTCATCTCCGGGGCGTCGGTCTATCCCTTCGTGTGGAACATCCTGCTCGCGGCGCGCGATCTCGGCTATGGGGGGACCATTACTACCTTCCCGGCCGGCGCGGAGGCCGAAGTGCAGGAGCTGTTCGGAATGCCGCCCTACATGGCCGCGGCCGCCCTGGTCCCATTGGGCAGGCCGGCCAAGCAGCTCACAAAGCTCAAGCGGAACGCTGTGGAGGAGCTGGCGACCATCGATCGCGCCGATGGAGCGCCGCTCGCGTCCCGACCTACTCCGCGATGATTCTTCGAGGGGCGACGCTATTCATGGCGCGCCGGGAGGGATTCGAACCCCCGACCCTCAGGTTCGAAGAGCGATCCCAATCGATACAAGAAACCAAAGAAGTAGACAAGTTAGGAGCTTACGTGCTCACCGGATGGCGGCAAATCGTGGCATTTCGTGCCGAACTCCCCCCACTCTCCCCCCAAAGATGGCCGAGC
>JAPUIR010000058.1 GCA_027296805.1 Chloroflexota bacterium
TCTCTCCAGCGTCGGAGTCCCACGCGCGCGTGTCGGGTTAGCTCGGGGGGAGAGCGCCAAGGCGTAGGCGCGCGCGAACGCCTTGAGGAAGTAGGCGTCCTGTGCCACGTAGACCCGGAAGCGTTCGCGGGGAAGGTCCCCCGAGCGGATGCCCCGCACGAAGGGATGCGCCAGGCAGGCGTCGGTCTTCTAAGACCAAGTCGTTTTGCGGCGGATCCACTCTACTGATCTCGAACTCCTCAAGAGGTCGACTCGAATCCACTCCGGCGCTCGCGGGTTCAACCTCCAAATGGAACCCAGCCTCCACCTCGACGGCCAGCGCCGAGTAGTCGATTGTCCCATTCGCCGAGCGCGCGATGCGGTTGATCGGCTTCCCGCGCCCCGCCGCCTCGCGCAGCTTGACGTTCAGGTGGATGACCGTGTCGAAGCACAGATCCTTGAACATCTCTCGGATTTCGGAGAGGATCTGCCGCCCGCAGCGCGTGCGCCCGTCGTACAGCGTCGGCAGGATGCGGACGCCCAGATCGGGGCCGATGCGCTCGGTCAGCAGCGCGATGGTCTCCAGCAGCTTCTGAACGCCGTGGATGGCGAAGCAGCTGGTCTCCAGCGGAACGATCACCTCGCCCGGGGCGCGCAGCGCGTTGAAGGTGAGCAGCCCCACACTGGGCGGACAGTCGATCAGCACGTAATCGAAGTCGACGCGTACCCGATCGAGCGCGCTCGATAGCCGGGAGGTGCGCAGCTCCACAGGCTCCGAGGAGAGCTTTGGTTCAATCGCGGAGAGCGCGATGCCCGAAGGCGCCAGCTGCAGGTTGGGTCCCGCTTCGACGAGCACGTCCCTGAGAGGGACCAAGCCTCCGGCAAGTACCTCGTAGAGGTTGCGGTCCACCCGCTCGGGGTCGATGCCCAGCGCCAGCGTGGCGTGGGCTTGGGGATCGAGGTCGACGACCAGAACACGGGCCCCGTCGGCAGATAGACAGCCCGCGAGGTTCACTGTGGTCGTGGTCTTGCCACACCCACCCTTCTGGTTCGCGACAGCGATGGTGCGCATCTCCGGATCCCCATGCGCGCCCAGAGCGCGGCCCGTTGGGCTGCGGTTCGAAGGCGAAACACGCCGGACCCCGACCTGGGGCCGGTCAGGGCAAGGAGGCCGCCGCATCCAGTGGCCTGATCAACTGCCTCAACGCGCGCGAAACTGGGGAGGCGAGCGGAGCATAGCGCGGGAACCCCCCAGCGCGATCGGAGGGATCGAGAACGATCATCCCCATCTGTGGAGCGGGTGCCCTCGACTCTCGATGGCGAGAAACGCGGTGTCCAGACCGCTCAGAGGCCGGCGGCTCATCCCGTCCGCCCCCCCAAGGAGCATCCCCTTGGTGTCGGGCCGCGGGCGCGGCGCTTCGCTAACCTGCCTAGCCCCGCCCCCCGGATCGATGTGGGTGGAAACGACGCTTCACGAAGCAGCGGGGGCAGCGGGCGCCATCGAGCGCCCGGGTGAGCTCTGGGCCGGGAGGTTCCTTACGGGGCTGGGCTCGGCGCTCGACGCGGCGGTCATGCGCGTCGTGCAGATGGTCGCGGAGCACGCGCTGATTCCGGGGTCGCGAGACCTCCACGCGCTGCGCGACTCGGCGAAATCGGCCCTCTCGCCTGAGCTGCAGTCGGAGCCCCGCCGCTTCTTCGGGTTCCTGGACGACCCGTCCCATGCGCTCCAGGTGAAGCGCCGCGTGCGGCGTCGGATGCCCGGCGGCATCGTGATGGCCTGCCGCATCCAGAGCGACTATCGCCCCTACCACCCGGAGATTCCGCCCAGCAAGGGGCCGATCCTGCTGGAGCACTGGGTACACGACACGCGGCGCCCGCGCGGCACCGTGCTGGCCCTGCACGGATTCGGGATGGGCCAGCCGCGGATCGATGCCGCCGTGCTCTTCGCCAGCCACTGGTTCCGGCGGGGCCTCGACGTGGCGCTGCTGACGATGCCCCATCACGGGGCGCGCAGTCCGGCCGGGGTTCAGATCCCTGGGGGACCGTTCGCGCTTCCCCACGTCGCCCGTCTGGGCGAGGCCATGCGCGAGACGATCTTCGAGATCCGTCGGCTGACCCACTGGCTGCGGCAGGAGAGCGACCGGCCGGTGGGGGTGATCGGCATCTCGCTGGGGGGCTACCTGGCGGCCTTGTCCGCGGCGCTCTGCGAGGACCTCGACTTCGTGGTTCCGATCGCGCCGCCGGTGTGCATCGGTGATCTCGCCTGGCGCGTGCTCACCCGGACGCGCCACTACCGCCAGGGCCGCGCGACCGCGCTCTCCGAGGAGGAGCTGCGCAACGCCTTCCGCGTCCACTCGCCCCTGGCCCACCCGCTCCGCGTCGCGAAGGAACGGGTGTTGATCGTCGCCGGGCGCGGGGACCGGATCGTGCCGCCGGAGCACCCCCGCGCGCTTTGGCGCCACTGGGGCGAGCCCGACATCCACTGGTTCAGCGGCGGTCACCTCACCCCGTTCGGCCGCGGTCGCATCGCGGGTGCGATCCTCAGGCACCTGGAGTCGATCGACATCGCTTGAGGTAGGGGCCCCCTCCCCCCCTCGCCCTCGCCCTCGGGGCATAGTAGTGCACGCGGTGTTCCGGAAGCGCCACCCGAAGGAGCACCGGTGGAGGTCGACGACCATCAGGAGGTGGTAGCGACCAACCCCCCGGCACCCCCAGGGAGAACGCACTTGCACCCTCCGACCAACCCCCCGCCCCGCTGCCCTATCCCCGAGCACGCCGCCGCCAACGATGGCGAGAACGAAGTGTTCCTCGGCCATGCCGCGGAGGGGACTGGCAGCGGTGCTCCGGACCGAGAGGCGACGCTTCGATGGGCGAGTTCGGCGGCGGGCCAGCGCGCTCGAGGCGTGTGGAGCGGCGGCCTTCCCCACGGTCGCCGCCACCCGCGCTAGGCGGAGCGCCTAAGCCCCCGCTCTTCTCCCGGCGATGGCGCTTTCCGTCGAGATGCGCGGTGAGGGTGCCAACTCTCGCGCGCATCCCGAGTCGGATAGCTGAGGTATCCTCGACGGACGGGTTGACGATCGTGGCAAGTGGCATCGGCCAGGGTACGACGGGGCCGGGAACGCCTGGCGATCGGTCTAGCATGGGGCCGGGAGCGCGGAGCGAGCTGCGCGGCATCGGCGCCGATCCCGAGGACTGGGCCACCCGGGGCTTCGTGGCCGCCGCGAGCGCGCTGCGGCTCTACCACCGCCATCGGGTGATCGGCCTCGAGCGGATCGAGCGGCTGATCGAGGAGCGCCGCCGGCTCGTCATTGTTGGGAACCACGCCCTCGAGATCGTCGGCGCGCTGATGTTCTGCGCAGCTCTCTTCGAGCGAACCGGAAGGGCACCGCACTTCATCGCGCACGAGAACGGCTGGTTCAAGATGCCGGTGCTGCGAGACATCTCCGCCCGCTTCGGCGTGCTGCCGTCGCGGCAGCTCGCGCGGACGATCGAGGCGGTGCGACGCGACGGACTGCTGATGCTGTATCCGGGAGCGAACCGGGAGGCGGCACTGCGCTCGTATCGAGACGAGCCCTACCGCTTGAAGTGGGGGGGCCGCAGGGGTTTCCTGCGGGTGGCGCTCGAAGCCGATGCGGAAGTCGTGTTCGTCGCTTCCGTCGGGGCCGACGAGGCCTACTACCAGTCGAGCCTGCCCACTCCCGGCGCGCTGCTTCGCTGGGCGAATGCGGGTGACGATCGCTACCGGGGCGCGCGCCTGGGCTTCGGTCTGGCCGGACCGCACCTGGTGCCGGGCCTCTTCCCGCTGCCGGTGCGCATCACCCACGTCGTCTCCGAGCCCCTCGAGCTGGGCGACCGGTCGGGGGCGCGAGGCGACCCACGCGCGTTCGAGACGCTGCACGAGGAGCTCACCGAGCGCTGCCAGAAGCTGCTCGATGTCGCGGTCGTGCAGCGCGACGTCGAGGACGACCCGCTGGATCGCGCGATCCGGCGCGCGCAGGGCCTGCTGCAGCGGCTCGGCCTGTAGCCGTTCCTATGTCCCGAGCCGCCAGAACGACGCGGGGGCACGGCGGCAAGCCCGGCGAGGGCGGGGCCGATCCGGATCACGACCCGGCCCACCGGCTGACCGTCGGCCGCCACGACGCGGGGGCACGGTCTTGTGGCTACCCGGAGTGGCCGCACGTCACCTCCGATTACCTATTATTGTCTCCGCCGCCTGGCGCCTCGTCGGGGGCCGTGGCGACCCCCACCACCCCGGCATGGGCCCACCTCGATGGCACAAGACCGAGGTCTGCATCGACCCCGTCCCGACAAGGCAGCCAGGCCCACCTCGACCCTGGCGATCCTGGCCCTGCTGGGCCGTCGGCTGCGACG
>JAPUIR010000059.1 GCA_027296805.1 Chloroflexota bacterium
GCGCGTGCTTCGTCGCCGTATACGGCGCCGAGTTCGGCCGTGGCCGGTCGGCCGAGATCGATCCGTTGTTGATGATCCGCCCGCCGCGCGGATCCTGTGCCTTCATGATCCGGAACGCCTCCTGCGTGCAGAGGAACGACCCGGTCAGATTCAGATCGACGACCGCCTGCCACTGCTCCAGCGTCAGATCCTCCAGGGGCACCGGCGGCGCCCCGCTGCCCGCGTTGTTGAACAGCAGATCGAGCCGCCCGAACTCCTTCGCCACCCGCGCGAACAACGCTCCCACCGAGGCGGGGTCCGTGACATCCGCCGCCACGACCAGCGCCCGCGTCCGATCGTCTCCGGCCTGCTGCACCGTCTCCTCGAGCCGCTCCGGCCGACGCCCCGCGAGAACGACCGCGTAGCCCTCTCGCAACAACGCCAGCGCCGACGCGCGGCCCACGCCTGATCCTGCTCCAGTAACCAGCGCCACCGGCTGCCTCGCTCCTTCCGTCATTGGATCGTCCTCTCGCTCGATTGCACAACCCTGCTCGTCACGCCGTATGGCCGCGCCCACGCCAATCCCTCCACCGTCCCTGCTCGCGGCCGATACTCGCACCCCACCCAGCCGGCGTAGCCCAACTCGTCGATGAGCGAGAGGAGGTAGGGGTAGTTGATCTCCTGCGACTCGTCCGGCTCGTGTCGTCCCGGCACCCCACTGATCTGGATATGGCCGATCACGTCCATCTGCGCCCGCATCGTTTCCGAGAGTCGCCCCTCCATGATCTGCATGTGATAGAGGTCGTACTGCATCCGGACGGCGTCGCTCCCTACCTGCTCGATGATGCGACGCGTTTGCGCGCTGCTCGTGAGGAAGTATCCGGGATTGTCCTGCGTGTTGAGCGGCTCCAACAGCAGACGCACGCGGTGCTTCTCCGCCTCCGTCGCGGCCCAACCCAGGTTCGAGAGGAACGTTGCCTCTGCCTGAGGGTCGTCGCTCATGCCCGCCAGGCAGTGCACCCGCGAACAGCCCAGCGCCTCCGCATAGCGCAGTGCCTCTCTCAGCCCCGCCTGAAACTCGACCTCTTGCCCCGGCACGGCCGCGAGCGCACTCGGCGTGTTGATCAGCACCGCTTGCAGGTCGCAACGACGCAACTGCTCCGCGATCGACTCGGGCGACTCCGTATACGGCGCTTGAATCTCGACCGCCCGGAAACCCGCCTCCGCCGCCAGCTCGAAGCGATCGAGCAGCTCGGCCTCCTGGAACATCCACGACACGCTTGCGGCGAGGTTCGGCATGGCCGCCATGCTACCCAGGCCATCGTCGTTCGCCCAAGTTCGCACGCTGTCGGGGCAACGGCCTACTCCCCCAACGGCCTGTAATCCCCCGACCGGATCAGATCCCCGATCCAACGCCGCAGTGCTATGCGATGGGTCTTGAACGACTAGCGATCCGGTCGTGCACAGGAGCCAGGTACGCGGGCGCTTCGCCAACCATCATGAGTTTCTTGTCCGCGACGGCTGCTTCGACCATGTGCTCAAGCTCGATGGCCCCGTCATCGTGATCGGCCACGACGTAGCACGCGATGGCAAGAAACGCCTGGTAGTCCGCAACGACGGTGAGATCGGCGCGCGAGTCGGATCCCGCTGTCACATTTACCACCCCGTCCGCGATCCGGATCGTGAGCCCGAAGTCGTCGCCTTGATTCGCGATGCCAGTGGGCGCATCCGTGTACAACTCCGACAAGACGAAAGTCTCCAGGAGCTGTTCTTTGGGTGCCTCGCGGACACAGTCGCCAACGACCTCGTGAAGGCGTTCGAGCCACCCAACGCTACCGACCTGGAATCTAGCCATCGTCCCCTCCTCGGTCGGACGATAGGGCCTTAAGCAGGGCGAAGGCCCTGCGTGATCGGCAACGCGACCGAGAAGGCGGTCGCCGGTAAGTCCGCCCCTAGGCGAAGTCGAGGTCGTAGACCCGGATCATGTTGTCGCGCAGCATCGCCCGCTTCTCGTCTTCGGCGACGCCCGCGAAGTTCGTCTCGATCACGGCCTGCGAGTTGGGCCAGGTCGAGTCGCCGTGCGGATAGTCCGACGCCCACATCAGCGTGTCCACGCCCACCAGGTCCCGCGTGCGCACCGCCGGCACGTCGTCCTGCCAGGTGGAGAACACCTGTCGACGCCAGTACTCGGTGGCCGGACGCTTCATCTCCGGGTAGCGATGCCCCCAGCGCCAGGTCGCGTGGTCTAACCGTTTGAGGAACCAGGCCAGCCAGCCCGCGTCGTTCTCCGCCGAGACGACCTTGAGGCCCGGATGCCGCTCCATCACGCCACCACAGATCATCTCCAGGATCGACGTCGCGATCTCGCGCGGCAGGTTCATATAGCTCGGAATGATGTCTTCCGTCAGCCCCGTCCCGTGCACCCCGGTCAGGATGTGCAGACTGACCGGCATCTCCAGCCGCACCGCTTCGCTCCAGAACGGATCCCAAACAGGATTGCTATAGCGAAGCTCCTCCGGCGGATTGGCCGACAACAGCACCCCGCGCAGCCCCAGGTCGCGCGCGCGTGACATCTCCTTGATCGCTCCCTCCACGTCCCACACGGAGATCGATGCGATCCCGAGCAGCCGCCTGGGGTCATGGGCTTGGTACTCCGCCACCCAGTCGTTGTAGGCGCGGAACGCATCCCGTTGCAGGTCGTGGTCGGGATGGCCGTAGAACAGCATCGTCATGCCGC
>JAPUIR010000006.1 GCA_027296805.1 Chloroflexota bacterium
ATCCCGTCCACGCGCCCCCAATCGACTGCCTCCCGATACCGCTCCCGCCGCGCCGGATCCGTCAGCAACGCCTCGATGAAGTAGATCCCCGGCTCGATCGTGACGACGTAACCCTCCTCCAGCGGAAGGTCGGCGCGCAGATAGTTCAGCCCGAAGCGCTGGCTCGGCTCCCGCCCCGCCAGGCAGCCCCCCGCGTCGTGCGTCGACAGCCCCAGCAAGTGCCCCAGCCCGTGCGGGAAGAACAGCGCATGCGCGTCCTGATCCACCAGCGACTGCGGATCGCCCCGCAGGATGCCCAGATCGACCAAGCCGCTCGCGATCTCCAGCGCTGCGGCCAGATGCAGCTCCTTGTACTCCACGCCCGGCCGCGCCGCCGCCATCGCGGCCTGCTGCGTGCGCAGGACCAGCGCATAAATGTCGCGTTGCTCGGGTGTGAACGTGCCGGAGACCGGGTAGCTGCGTGTCACGTCGCTGGCGTAGCCGCCCACCTCCGCTCCAGCGTCGACCAGGATCAGGTCGCCCTCCGCGAAGCGACGCCCCGTCGGCGCAAAGTGCAACGTCGCCGCGTTCCGACCGCCGCCCACGATCGATCCGTACGCCGTGCGCTCGCCGCCGCTGCGGAAGAAACTCGCCTCGATCTCGATCTGCAGCTCGCGCTCACTCATCCCGGCCCGCGCCAGCGCGATCCCGCTCCGGTGCCCATCGATGCTGGCCGCTGCCGCCGCCCGCATCCGCGCCAGCTCCTCCGGGTCTTTCGCCCGCCGCGTCTCCGCCACCACCTGGCTCAGCCGCGCGCTCAGCTCCTCATCGACAGATAGCTCCAGCGCCACCCAGCTGGGGACGCCGTAGTCCGCCGACCGCTGCTCGATGTCGTGGTTGCCGATCACCGCCAGCGGCTCGCCCCGCCGACGCTCCAGCCACGCGGCCAGCGCCGATCGGTCGCGTACCTCGTCGATGCCCGTCCCCGCCGCCTGCACCTCCAACGCATCGCTGGTGTTCATCCACACCCGCTCCTCCAGCGGCCGCTGGTATGCGAACAGCGTCCAGCCCTCCTCCGGATCGAACGTCAGCACCCCGCCCTCACGCCGGCTCCCCGACAGGTAGTGATGCTCGGGCTCTGCGTGGAAGTCGTGCTCCTGATCAGTCCCCGCGATGGCTGGCGACAGCCCCGCGGGGATCACCACGGAGCCCCGCTGCAAATCCCACTCGCGCACGACGCGATCGCGCCGCTGGCGCAACAGATCCCGCAGCTCGGCGTCGGTCATCGCATCTCCCGCGGGCCTGCCCTGTCCATCAGACAAGCCCCGTCCCTGAAGAGAGGAACCCTCCCTCAGGGTAGGGAATCGCCCCTCAGGGGAGGAAGCCTCTCTTCGGGCGACTCTCCGCCAGCGACCTACACTCGTCTCCGCTGACGGAGTCCGCCAGAGGAGGCCGACCGATGGACCCACGCCACGACGACCTGCGCACCGCGATCGACGACCTCTTCCCCGCCCTCCGCGCGGAACTCGAGTCGCTCGTCAGCATCCCCTCCGTCAGCGCCGACGGCTTCGATCCGGCCGACGTCCGCCGCTGTGCACACACCGTCGCCGACCTCTTCCGAGACGCCGGCCTGGACGACGTCGAACTGCTGGAGGTGGAGGGCGCGCATCCCGCCGTGATCGGGCAGCGCCTCATCGACCCGAGCGCCCCCACTGTCCTGCTCTACGGCCACTACGATGTCCAGCCCCCCGGCGACCTCGAGCAGTGGCAGTCGCCCCCCTTCGAAGCTGTCGAACGCGACGGCCGCCTCTACGGCCGCGGCGCCTCCGACGACAAGGCTGGCGTCGCCGTCCACCTCGCGGCCCTGCGCGCGCACCACGCCGCGCCCCCCGTCAACGTCAAAGTCTTCGCCGAGGGCGAGGAGGAGATCGGCTCCCTGCACCTGACCGAGTTCCTAGCCCTCTACCGCGACAAGCTCGCCGCCGACCACATCGTCGTCACTGACTCCTCCAACTGGCGCGTCGGCCAACCCGCGTTCACCACCACCCTGCGCGGACTGGTCGATTGCCAAGTCGAAGTCCGCACCCTCGAGACCGGGGTGCACAGCGGCATCTTCGGCGGCGCTTTCCCCGATGCGCTCATGGTCCTCTCCCGGCTCCTCGCCTCCCTCCACGACGACGACGGCCGCCCCGCCGTCGCGGGTTTGGTCGTCGGTGACGCCGATCCGCTCGATCTCACCGAGGCGGACCTCCGCAGCCAGGCCGGCGCCGTGGACGGCCTTGAGCTGATCGGCGACGGCTCGCTCACCGGCCGCACCTGGGCCCGCCCCGCCATCTCTATCCTCGGCATCGACGCCCCCTCCACCGACGGCGCCATCAACCAGCTCGTTTCCGTGGCCCGCGCCATGGTCTCGGTCCGTCTCGCCCCGGGTGACGACCCCACCGCTGCCATGGACGCCGTCACCCGTCACTTGGAGGCCAACGTCCCTTGGGGTGCGCGCCTCCGCGTCACGCCGGGCGCATCGGCGGCGCCCTACGAGCTGACGACCACCGGGGCTGGCTACGACGCCTTCCGCGCCGCCTTCGCCGAAGCCTGGGATCGGCAGCCTCTCGAAATCGGGATCGGCGGATCCATCCCCTTCGTCGCCGCCTTCGCCGCGGCTTTTCCCGAGTCGTCCTTGATGCTCACCGCCACCGGCGACCCCACCAGCCGCATCCACGGTCCCAACGAGAGCCAAGACTTGGGCGACCTCAAGAAAGCCTGCCTCGCCGAGGCCATCGCCCTGCGCCTGCTCGGCGAGGACTAGCGGCTCACCCTGGGGGCACCCTCTTATCCAGGAGGCCCCCTCTTACCCGGGGGGGACCTCCTACCCGGGCGGCCAAAGCATCGCGCGGCCCCCCAGCACATGCAGGTGCAGGTGATTCACCGTCTGCCCGCCGTTGTCGCCGGTGTTCGCCACCACCCGATAGCCGTCCTCTGCCAGCCCCTCCTGCTTCGCGACGGTGGCGCAGACCTGCAACAGATGGCCCAGCGTCGCGGCCTCCACCTCCGGCGCGTCATTGAGATCGACCATCGACTCGCGCGGAATCACTAGCACGTGCACCGGCGCTTGTGGGTTCAGGTCGCGGAACGCTACCGCCAGATCGTCCTCATAGACGATGTCCGCTTCCATCTCCCCCCGCGCTATCTGCCCGAAGATCGTGTCCGTCATCGACGACTCCCAGCGCTAGACCGTGATTCCACCCGCCTCGTGAACGATCGCCCCCCCGTAGACCGTCGCCAGCACCTGCCCCGTCAGCGTCTCCCCTAGCAGCGGCGTGTTGCGGCTCTGCGACTGCAGCCCCTCCGCCGACACCGTCCAGCGCGCTCCCGGATCGATCACCACGATGTCCGCCGCCGCGCCGAGCGACAGCGTGCCCAGGCCGCTCAACCCCGTGCGCGCCTCGAGCCCCCAGGCCCGCACCGGTCCCAGCGTCAGCCGCTCGACCAACGTCGCCATGTCAATTGCTCCCGCCTCCACCAGCCGCATCCCCAACGCGAACGCCGTCTCCAGCCCGATCATCCCCGCCGGCGCTCGGTCGAACTCGACCTCTTTCTCGTGGGGCGCGTGCGGCGCGTGATCCGTTGCGATGCAGTCGATCACCCCGGAGCGCAGCCCCTCCACACAGGCCGCCACGTCGTCCGGTTCGCGCAGAGGCGGATTGCACTTCGCGTCGCTGTCGTATCGCAGAACCTCGTCCTCAGGGTTGCCCCCCACCCCGAAAGCGACAACCTCGTGGTTCAAGGTCAGATGGTGCGGCGTCACCTCCGCCGTCACCTGGATCCCCCGCGCCCGCGCCTCGGCCACCAGCTCCACGGCTCGCGCCGTGCTCAGATGTTGCACGTGGAGATGACCGCCCGTCTGCTCGGCCAGCGCGATATCGCGCGCGACCGCGGCAATCTCCGCGCTCGCGGGACGCCCTGCCAGACCCAGCCGGGCGCTCACCCAGCCCTCATGCATCTGACCGTTGCCCACCAGCGCCGGTTCCTCGCAATGCTGCGAGAGCGGCAGGTCCCACATCGCGGCGTACTCGAACGCCTTCCGCATCAGCCCTGCGTCGGCCACGAAATCGCCGTCGTCACTCAGCGCCACCACCCCCGCATCGACCAACTCCGCCACGGGCGCCAGCTCCACCCCCAGCCGTCCCATCGAGATGCAGCCCACCGACAGCACCCGCACGACCGCTGAAGCGTTCGCCCGCGTCGCCTCCACCAGCCCCGCCGTATCCATTGGCGGCTCCGTGTTCGGCATCGCACAGATCGTCGTGAAGCCACCCGCCGCCGCCGCTCGCGTGCCCGACGCGATCGTCTCCTTGTGCTCCTGCCCCGGCTCGCGCAGGTGCACGTGAAGATCGACGAACCCCGGCGCCACCACCAACCCCGACGCGTCCAACACCCGCTCCGCTTCCACCCCCGCCCCAGCGTCCGCACCCACCCGTTCGATCCGACCATCCACCACGACCACATCCGCGATCGCGTCCAGATCCGTCCCCGGGTCGATCACCCGGCCTCCGCGGATCGTCAGGGTCGTCACGCAGCCTCCTTGTGCGGTTGCTCGCATGCGCGTTCCACCGATGGTAGCGACCGCATCCCGCGCCGACAGTGCCACCGCATCCGTGACCCACGCTCTGTCATGTCCCAACGGCGCCTCGCCGGTCACGCGATAGGCTCACACCACACGGAGGCCATCTCGACATCGTGCAACCACCAGTCGCCCGGACCGAAATCGTCCGCGTCACGCACCACGGCCACACGAGCGAAGACCCCTACGCCTGGCTCAAGGATCCCAACTGGCAGGAGGTCATGCGCGACCCCGATCTGCTCGACGCCGGGATCCGCGCTCACCTCGAGGCCGAAAACGCCTACACCGATCGCGTCCTCGCGCCCACCAATGCACTGCAGCAGGAACTCTTCCGCGAAATGCGCGGCCGCATCAAAGAGGACGACGCCTCCGTCCCCGCCCCCGACGGCCCCTGGCAATACTTCGAGCGTTTTCGCCAGGACGGCCAGTACCCCATCTTCTGTCGCCGCCCTCGCTCCGCCCCCGACACTGAGGAGCAGATCCTGTTCGACGGCGACGCCGAGGGAGAAGGCAAGCCTTTTTTCCGCCTCGCCGCCGTCCAGCACAGCCCCGACCATCGCCGTCTCGCTTATGGCGTCGACGAGCAGGGCTCGGAGTTCTACACCATCCGCATCCGCGACCTCGAGAGCGGCACGGACCTACCCGATTCCGTGCCCGACGCCAGCGGCGACCTGGAGTGGGCCGCCGACGGCCAATCCTTCTTCTACACCAAGCTCGACGAAAACCACCGCCCCAAGTGGGTCTACCGCCACGCGCTAAACGACCATCCCGCAGGCGACGTCCTGATCTACGAGGAGCACGATCCCGGCTTCTTCGTTGGCCTCAACCGCTCCGAGGGCAACGGCATCATCTTTCTCTCCTCGCACGACCACGAAACCTCGGAAGTGCGCCTGCTCGACACCGCCTCCCCCGAGCGAGATGCCGTCCTTGTCGCGCAACGCCAAAGCGGCACGCTCTACGAACTCAGCGAGCAGGGCGGTCGACTCTACGTCCTCACCAACCAGGACGGCGCCGAGGACTTCAAGGTGCTGGAGACCACCGTCGACGCCCCCCACCCCGACGCCTGGCGCGAAATCGTGCCCCATCGCCCCGGCGTCCTCATCCTGGGCCTGGCCGCCTTCGAGCGCCACCTGATCCGCCTCGAGACCGAAGAGGGGCTCCCCCGCATCGTCGTCCGCGACCTCGCCACCCAGGAAGAGAGCACGATCGACGTCGACGAGGAGGCCTTCAGCCTTGGCGTCGTGCCGCTCTATGAATATGGCGACACCCTCCGTTACACCTACAGCTCCCCGACCACCCCACTGCGCGTCTACGACTACAACCTCTCCACCGCCGACCGCAGCCTGCGCAAGGAGCAGCAGATCCCCAGTGGCCACGATCCCGACGATTACGTCGTGCGACGCATCCACGCCCCCAGCCACGATGGCGAGCGCGTCCCCATCACCGTCCTCCACCACCGCGACACCCCCCTCGACGGATCGGCCCCCTGTTTGCTCTACGGCTACGGCTCCTACGGCCTAAGCATGCCCGCCGGCTTCGAGACCAACCGTCTCAGCCTGGTCGATCGCGGCTTCGTCTACGCCGTCGCACACGTCCGCGGCGGC
>JAPUIR010000060.1 GCA_027296805.1 Chloroflexota bacterium
ATGACACCACCACTGAAGCCGACCTCCAGCGTCGCCTCGCCGCCGCGAGCCAAGAAATGGCCGCCGCCGACGAATTCGACCACGTCCTCATCAACCACGACGGCCAAGAGACCGCCACCGTCGACGCCCTCCTCGCCATCCTCGCCCGCGAGCGCCAGCGCCCCAACCGCCCCGCCCCCTCCATCTAGCCCCCTTCTCGCAAGCAAACGTCTTCACCCAGCCCGAATCCCGAACGTACGACCTCCTGGGAGTGCAGAGGGCCAGAGTGAGTTTTCCACGAGCGACCCGCAACGGCAGAGCGAGCTTTCCACGAGCGACCCCAGACCAACCCCTCTGCACGGGGGGCCTGGGGGCCAGAGCGAGCTTTCCACGAGCGACCGCCAAATCAGCCCCCCCCTGTCCCAAGCACTAGCCCTGTCTCACAAACAATTGACAGCGTTTCGCGCAACTGCCTACCGTGATCTCAGCACGCCATACGGCAAAGACGATGATCGGGACGAGTACGCGCCAAGCGATCCCCCAGAGAGCCGGTTCAGCCCCTCCAGTAGGGCAGGCTGCAAGACCGGTGGACTCGCGGAAGCGGAATGGACCCGGGAGTCCCCGCCCGAACCCCAGCGATGGGCAGTAGGCGCGGGCGGAGAGGCACCGTTATCAAAGCCGAGGGGACAACGCCAACACGGCGCAGTCCCCGAATGAGTGCCCCGCGACGCGGGGAACAAGGGTGGCACCGCGGATCCCTGATCCGTCCCTTGCACGGGACGGATTGTTTTGTTTAACGGCGCTGGGGCGCCAGGGAAAAGTAGGACGACATGACGAGCCTCATCCTCGCCATCGTCAACCGCACCAGCGACTCCTCCACCCTCGGGGGTGCGGGATCGTGGCCCCGCTGGCCTCGCTCATAGCCAGCCGTCACATCCCTGCGCCCTGATGGGCGCCTCACCCGAAACACAACACCAATGCATCGCCCCACACTCGAACAAGTCAAAGCCATCGCCGACCGTGACGAAGGCAACCTCGTCCCCGTCTATCGCGAAGTCCTCGCCGACCTCGAAACGCCCGTCTCCGCCTTCCTCAAAGTCAAGCGCGGCGACTATTCCTTCCTCCTCGAATCCGTCGAAGGCGGCGAGCGACCCGGCCGCTACTCCTTCATCGGCACCGAGCCCTATCGCGTCCTCCGCTCCGAAGCCGGCTCCCCCACCGACCCCCTCACCTTGATCGAAGAAGAGCTGCGCGGCTTCCGGCTCGTCCCCAACGAGGACCTGCCCCCCTTCCACGGCGGTGCCGTCGGCTACCTCGCCTACGAGACCGCGCGCCACTTCGAAAAGCTCCCCGTCGCGCCCAACGACCCCTTCGGCCTGCCCGAGGCGCTCTTCCAGTTCACCGACACCGTTCTCGTCTTCGACCACCTCAAGCACGTCATCAAGGTTGTCAGCCACGTCCGTCTCGATGGCGACGTCGAGACCGCCTATCGCATGGCCCAGTTCCGCATCGATGAAATCGTCGATCGACTCAGCAGCGGCACCCCCCGCCTGCCGGAAGACGGCCCCCGCCGCTCGCCGTCCGCGGGGCGCATCGTCTCCAACGTCGACCGCGAGGGCTACCTCTCCGACGTCAAGCGCATCATCGACTACGTCATCGCCGGCGACGTCATCCAGTGCGTCTACTCGCAGCGCTTCTCGCGCGAGACCCACGTCCATCCCTTCAACGTCTACCGCACCCTGCGCACCGTGAACCCCTCGCCCTACACCTACTACCTGGAGATGGGCGACCACGAGATCATCGGCACCTCGCCGGAGCTGATGGTGCGCGTTGAGAACGGCGAGATCGCCGTTCACCCCATCGCCGGCACACGACACCGCGGCGCCACCCTGCAAGAGGATCGCGAGATCGAAGCCGACCTCCGCTCCGACGAGAAGGAGCTGGCCGAGCACATCATGCTTCTCGACCTCGGCCGCAACGACGTCGGCCGCGTCGCCGTCCCCGGCTCCGTGCGCGTCACCCAAAAGCTGGACGTGGAGCGCTACAGCCACGTCATGCACCTCGTCTCTCACGTCGAAGGCAAACTCCGCCCCGAGTTCGACGCCTTCGCCGCCTTCCGCGCCACCTTCCCCGCCGGTACCGTCTCCGGCGCGCCCAAGATCCGCGCCATGGAGATCATCGCGGAGCTGGAGGAAGACCTGCGCGGACCGTACGCGGGCGCGCTCGGCTACTTTGGCTTCGGTGGCAACATGGAGACCGCCATCACGATCCGCACCATCATCATGCGAGACGGCGTCGCCGCCGTGCAGGCGGGTGGCGGCATCGTCTACGACAGCAAACCCGAAGCCGAGTTCGAAGAGACCGTGAACAAAGCCATGGCACTCTTCACCGCTCTCGACCTGGCGGAAGAGCGCAGCGCCGAGCAGCGCGTCGGCAGCCTCGGCTACTAGCGCGAAGCTGCGCGACCAGTAGCGGACCAACCCGACATGACCACCCCCAACTTCGACGACCGGCGCACCATCGTCACCTCCTGCGGTGTCCTCATCGACAGCGTGGGCCGCGTCCTCTTCGTGCATCGCCGCGACGACCGCGACCGCTGGCCCGGCATCTGGTACCTCCCCGGCGGCGAGGCCCTCGACGACGAAGACGTGGACGATGCCCTCGTCCGCGAGCTGCGCGAGGAAGTCGGCGTCGAAGTGCGTCGCCACGACTTCCTCGAAACGCTCTTCGACGAAGAGCCGATCTCCGGGCGACGCGCCGTGCACAACATCTACGCCGTGCTCGAATTCGAAGGCGACCCCGAACTCCTCGCTCCTGAAGAGCATGACCAGATCGAATGGCTCAGCCTCGATCAGCTCCCCCTGCGTGGCGTCCCCGACCCCCTCACCGCGCTACTCGTCGAGCGGATGGGCGCCCCGCCGCCGGCGCCTCTAGTGGACAACATCGAGCCGCTGGGCCTTGAGGAGGGCTGGGACAAAATCTCCAGCCGCTACCAGGAGTACGCCAAGATCCCCACCGACAAGATCTACTATGGCGCCGGCACGCCCACCGAGAACGAGCTCCAATTGGTCGGCGACCCCCAAGACAGAGACGTGATCGACGTGGGCTGCGGCGGCGGTCAAAACACCATCGCCTTCAAACGCGCGGGCGCCGCCCGCGTCGTCGGTATCGACCAATCCACCGAACAGCTCGAATTCGCCCGCGACCTCGCTGCCGGCGAAGACATCGACGTCGAGTTCCTCAAGTCCGCCGTCGAAACCCTCGACCTCGTCCCCGACGCCTCCTTCGACGCCGCCTTCTCCTCCTACTGCTTCCAATTCGTCGCCGACATCCGCGCCACCTTCCGCTCCGTCTATCGCGTTCTCCGACCCGGCGGTCGCTTCGCCTTCTGCCTCGACCACCCCGCCTACATGATGTTTGGTACCGAAGGCTTCACCCTCACCAAGCCCTACTTTCAGCGCCACGCCGCCTTCATCTGGCCCTTCCGCCAGGGCGAGCCCACGGGTATCAGCGCCGTCTATCACACCGTGGAGGACATGTTCGCGGCGCTGCGGGAGGCTGGCTTCGTCGTCGAGAGCATCCTTGAGCCGGAGCTGGAGGAACAACAGGTCGGCAACTGGAAGCACGACGTCGACCGCGCCCGCAAAATCCCCCGCACCGTTATCTTCGCGGCACGCAAGCCGGAGGAATCCCCATGAACCGCGCAGCAACCCCCTCCAGGACGTGCAACCCCGAAGAGGTTCCGAACCTCCCCCGGAGTGCAGAGGGCCGGAGCGAGCTTTCCACGAGCGACCCACAAGACCAGCCCCTAGCAACCGCCGGCTTTTCTTCAGAGTGGGGCGACGCGCACAGCAATCCCCCTCTCTCCCCGGAGTGCAGAGGGGAACCCCTCTGCACGGGGGGACTGGGGGGTTTACCCCCCAGAAAACCCTCTTTTTTTCTTTCTTCCCGGTGGGGCGCCCCGATCCAGCGTCAGCCCTCCCCGAGCGACCGCCAAATCAGACCCCCTTTCCAGAATAAGGAAATCTAATGCCCCGACGCCCCCACTCCGAACGACGCGCATCCGGACACGACGTCCTCTCCACGCTCCGCGGCGGTTCCGTCGACGGCGCCGACGCGGCCGCGGCGGCGGAAGCCCGCCTGGGGGCCCTCGGTTCCTACGTGGTCGACTTCGCCCTCGGCGACGTCTGGTCCCGGCCCGGCCTCTCCCGTCGCGACCGCAGCCTCATCGTCATCACCATGCTCACGACGCTGAATCAACTCAACCAGCTCCGCAGCCACGTCGACGGCGGCCTCAACCACGGACTCACCCGCACCGAAGTCGAAGAGGTCTTCGTACAGCTTGCCGGTTACGCGGGCTTCCCCCGCGCCATCGACGGCATGACCGTCGCCAGCGAAGTCTTCCGCGAGCGCCTCGGCTCCGACGAGCTCCCCCCCAGCGAACCGGCCGAGTACAAGGAAGACGACCGTCGCAGCGCCGACGCCCGCTCCGTCATGGACCGCATGAGCGAGAACCAACCCCCGGGTGGCGTCGGCGTCTCCATGGGCGACTTCACCGGTGACGCCTGCCGCTTCGCCTTCGGCGACCTCTGGTCCCGCGATCAGATCAGCCGCCGTGATCGCTCATTGGTCGTCTGCTCCACCCTCGTTACGCAGGACAAACCGACCGAACTGCGCTTCCACCTTCAGGCGGCTCTCAATCACGGCGTCACACTGGACGAACTGCGCGAATTGATGATCACCGCCATCGTCTACGTCGGCTTCCCCACCGGCGTCGAAGGCTTCCGCTCCCTCGCCGAAGTCGAAGCGCGTAGCGAAGCATGAACCACCAAACACGGCCATCGGAGATCTGGCCACGCGGATCAATCTGTCCCAGCCCCTTCTTCCGCCTGGCCGCCCCAACGTCGGTCGGGCAGGGGGTCCCGGGGGCTGCAAGCCCCCGGTCGAGGAACTCAAAAGCATGATCCTCCTCCTCGATAACTACGACTCCTTCACCTACAACCTCTACCAGTACCTCTGCGAACTGGGAGCCGACGTCGTCGTTCACCGCAACGACAAGATCACCCTCGACGAAGTCGCCCAGCTCGCCCCCGAGCGCATCGTCGTCTCCCCTGGCCCCAAAACCCCCGACGACGCCGGCATCAGCGTCGAGCTGATCCAGCGCTTCGCGGGCCAAGTGCCCATCCTCGGCGTCTGCCTCGGTCACCAGTGTGTGGCGCAGGCCTTCGGCGCGCGCATCGTCAACGCCGGCGAGATCAAGCACGGCAAGACCTCCG
>JAPUIR010000061.1 GCA_027296805.1 Chloroflexota bacterium
CCGCCGCCACCATCGCCGCCACCACCACCACCACCACCACCGTCGCCACCACCACCCCCGTCGCCAACACCACCACCACCACCACCGTCGCCGCCTCCGTCGCCACCACCACCGTCGCCTCCGTCGCCACCGCCACCGTCGTCGTCGTCGTCGTCGGAGGGGGGTGGTGGCGCTGGGAATCCGATCAGCACCCAGTAGGCGCGGCCCGACTCCACCCGCTCGAGCGTGTTCAGGGAGGCAGGGATCTCCTCGACGGCCGAGACGAAGGTCTGTCGCAGATCATCCCAGCCGAAGATGGCGCGTGCCTGGAAGAAAAAGAGCGCGTCGCCGGCAGAAACGCCGCTGGCGGTCCAGCTGGCCAGGTAGAAGCCCGGCGCGCCCGTAACCGGCCCGACGGGGGTGATTGGAGGGGTGGGCCACTGCACCGTGCCATCGAGGCGCACCCAGAGGCCGTCGCCGGCCCGGACGAAGCTGAGCGAGTTGGCGAACGCGGGCGCGCCCCGCCGCCACGACTCAAAGCTGCGTTGGGTGGCGTTCCAGCGGTGGATCGACTGCACCAAGGGCAATTCGCCGACCAACTCTTGCGGCGTGCCGTCCGCCGGGGCGGCGACCAGAGCCCACGGCCCACGGATGGTCAGTGATCCGCCTTGCCCGTGGGCGATCGGATTGGCGATCGCCAGCAGCGTGATCGCCAGCAACGCAAAGGCAAAGAGCACCGATGTCCGGCGACGCAGGAGCTTTGGCACGCATCATGTCCTGTCCCCCGGCTCAGCCCCCGAGAACTCAGACTAGTGCGCTTGAGATGCCCTCACCCCGCTCCGTGATCATTCCGTGATTTTCGCAGGAGCCCCTCTGGGGCGAGTAGCGCGACCCCGAGAGCGGGCTAGAAACCAGCCTCGCGCACCGCCGGAATCACCTCCCGCGCGAACAGCATCAGCTCGTCGTGGTTGTACGGAGCACGCAGGCTCAGAATGATGTGGTCGACGCCCATCTCCCCCAACGACGCGATCTGCGCCGCCAGGTCGTCCGGCGTTCCCACCAGCGCCCGCTTCCGCACGTCCTCGGGCGTGGTCCCACGCTGCTCCGCAGCCTCAGCCAGCTTCGTCTCCAGTTTGGCCGGATCCGCGTCGATCACCAGCGGCGCCGCCAGCGACTTCCGGATCGACGCCGGGTCTCGTCCCGCCGTCTCGCAGTGCTGCTCCAGCGCCCCCAGCAACTGGGTGTAGTCCTCCCGCGGCCCAAGGAACGTGTTCCAGCCGTCGGCGTGGCGCGCCACCGCCCGCAACGTCAGCTCTGGCCCCGATCCGCCCACCCAGATTGGGATGTGCGGTTGCTGCACCGGCTTGGGCTCACACAGCGCATCCCTGATCGTGTAGAACTTGCCGCTGAAGTTCGCCCGCTCCTCGGTCCAGAGGGCGCGCATCACTTGCAGCGCCTCCTCCATCGCGTAGATCCGCTCCGACACGTGCGGGTAGTCGATGCCGTAAGCCTCGTACTCCATCTCCCACCAGCCCGCGCCGATCCCCATCTCCACCCGCCCGCCGCTGATCACATCCAGCGTCGCCGCGATGTTCGCCAGCACCGCCGGATGCCGGTACGAGTTCCCCGTCACCAGCGTCCCGCCCCGCAGCCGTGGTACCTGCGACATCAACGCCGTCAGCGTCGTCCAACCCTCCATGCATGGCCCCGCTGGGTCCGAAAAGATCGGGATGAAGTGGTCGAACGTCCACGCGTGATCGAACCCCTCCCGCTCCGCCGCCTGCCACACCGCCAACAGCTCCGGGTAGTCCACGTGCTGCGGCGCTGTCTGAATCCCGAACTCCATCGCTCGTGCCATCGAATCCCTCTCTCCTCGCTCCACGACGCTCGCCATCCTAGCCCTGCCTCCCAGCGACTGACCCTCGCCGGTCCTACACTGCCCCCATCCGAAAGGCCTTCTCAATGCCCACTCACAACATCAACGGCGTCGACCTCTTCTACGACCAGACCGGCGACGGTGACCCGATCCTCTTCCACCACGGCTACACCGGATCGCACGACTCCTGGCCACCCATCATCGACCAGATCAAAGACCGCTACCGCTGCATCGTCATGGACGGCCGCGGCGCCGGCGACAGCGCCCACCCCGACGAGGGCTACACCATCGAGCAGATGGCCGCCGACGTCGTGGGCATGGCCGACGCCCTCGCCCTCGATCGCTTCACCTACGTCGGCCACAGCATGGGAGGGGTCATCGGCATGGAGTTGGGCCTCGCTCACGCCGACCGCCTTGACCGCCTTGTCCTGGTCGCCCCTGCCCCCGCGGATGGCATCGACCTCCCGGACAGCTTCCGTGACCGAGCGCGTCGGCTCTGGCTCGACAAGGAGCGCGACACCCTCATCCAAGAGCGCCTCGCGCTGAACGCCCGCATCGACGACGCAGACGAGATCGCCCAGAGTGTCGACCGCGCGCTGTCCGTCTCTCAAGCCCACTACGACCAGTGCTGGGACGCCCTGGTCAACTACCACAAGGGCGATCGCCTCGCGGAGATCCAGACTCCGACCCTCGTCATGGCGGGCGCCGCGGACGGCCTCCTCAGCGACAACCTGCGCGACTTCGGCCGCCTGCCCAACGCCACCCTTCACGTCTTCAGCCGCGTTAGCCACGGCGTGCCGCGGGAGGTCCCCCGCGCTTTCGCCAGCGTCCTGGTCGACTTCATGCAGCACGGCGTCGTCACGGCCCGCACCCTACAGAAGGCCCTCCTGACCGCCAGCCGCTAATCCTATCGCTGGCGCTCAGCCGCCGTCACGCCGTGCTCCGCATTCAGGGAGCGTTCGCTCCGGCGTCGGGGAATTCCTCACAGAACACCGACCACCATCTTGCTACCATTCCCTCCTCAGGACTGTCAGCCGGAGGTTGCCCGTGGCCGCCGTTCCCGTCCCCGACGCCGCCCATCTCCTGGGCCTGCGCGCCTCGACCATTTGGCGGCGCATCCGCAACGGGGAGTTGCCCGCCCACCGCGATCCCGAATCCGGAGCCTGGCTCGTCGACCTTGACGACGCGTCCCTCCAATCCGCCGAAGACGGCGAACCCACGATCGAAGCGTTGATCCAGCGCGTCGCCGACCTCACCCAGGAGGTCGATCTGCTGACCCAGGAGCTCCGCGCTCACGAGCAGGAGTCGGCTCAGCTCGCCGGCCTGCGCACCGCCTTGCAAGACGCCGTCAGCCGCGTCCGTGACCTCCACGCCGAGACCGCTCCCTACGCCGCCAGCGCGGCTGCCGGGCCGCGTACGGCCGCGGAGCAGCGCGCGGCGGAAGAGCCCGCCTCCCCAGTTGCCGACGACCCCGACCTGCCCCAGCCTGGCTCTGGCTTCGTCGACGCCGGCATCCGTCTCCACTACATCGAGCGTGGCTCCGCCGATGCGCCGCCCGTCATCTTCCTCCACGGACTCACCGGCAACGCCCACAACTTCGATGCGTTGGCCGAGCACCTGGCGCGCGACTTCCATTGCTACGCGCTCGACCTGCGCGGCCACGGCGATTCCGCCGGCGCCACCGCCCGCGACTATCGCGTCAGCACGCAGGTTCGCGACCTCGACGAGTTCGTGCAGGCCATCGGCCAGCCGGACGTCTGCCTCATCGGCACCGCCTTCGGCGCCGACATCGCCCTCGCCTACGCCGGCGCCCGCCCGGAACGGGTCGTCCGCCTCATCATCAACGACAGCGGCCCGGAGCTGGTCCAGGAGGGCGTGGACCGCGTCCGCCGCTACATCCGCGAGTCGCCCCTCAGCTTCAAGGACATCGATGCCGCCGTTGACTGGTGGGTGCAGAACTACCCTGTTCTTCGCGACTACTCCCCCGAGATCGTCCGGGACTTCGTCGGCTATAGCGTGCGTGCCTCCAGCGATGGCCTTCTGCTCTGGAAGTTCGACCCGGTTCTGCGCACCCTCGACCCCCTTGCCCTGCGTGACGTCGATCTCTACGCCTCAGCCGTCGAAGTGCGCTGCCCCACCCTCGTCGTGCGCGGTGCCGAGTCCGACATCCTCTCCGACTTCGTCGCCCAGCGCCTACGCGACACCCTGGCCAGCGCGGAACTGATCGAAGTGCCCGCCGTCGGTCACGCCCCCTCCCTCGTCGAACCCGAGGTGCTTGACGCCGTCGACGACTTCCTGCGCCTCCCCGTCGCCGGTTAGGCCCCCTCCTCCCTAGTCGGCCCCCACGTTCCTAGTCAGGATGCCGCGTCGGTTCTAGTTCCAGCGCGTTCAAGATCCCCTTGTTCGCCACGAACCTGGGCCAATGTCCGCTCAGCACGTCCACCACGCTCTCGCCCACCCGCCGCGACAGGAGCTGGAAGGCAAAATCCGAGTACGACGCCGAGTGCGGCGTCAGCACCACGTTGTCCATCGTCGTCAGCGGACTATCCGCTCGCAGCGGCTCCTGCTCAAACACGTCCAGCCCGGCACCCGCGATCTCGCCGCGCTCCAGCGCGTCCACCAGCGCCACCTCATCCACCGTCGGTCCGCGCGACGTGTTCACCAAGTGCGCCGTCGGCTTCATCGC
>JAPUIR010000062.1 GCA_027296805.1 Chloroflexota bacterium
CCGTCGCGGCGATAACGGTCGCCGGTGAACATCCATTCGCCCAGCATCGTCTGCTGAGAACGCTCGCGGCGATGCCAGTAGAAGGGTGCTCCGCTGCCTCCACGCACGAGCAGGTTTCCGGTCCGGTTGTCGGGCAGGTCATGCCCTTCCTCGTCGACGATCCGCAAGTCGTAGCCCGGAACAGGCTTACCACTGGAGCCGGCGCGAATCTCATCGACGGTGTTCGAACAAAAGATGTGCAGCAATTCCGTCGACCCGATCCCGTCGAGGATCGACGCACCATACGTCTCCTCCCAACGACGGAACGTCTCGGGCGGCAGCGGCTCGGCCGCGGAGATCGTGAGTCGCACCGACGACAAGTCAGCCTCCACGCAGTCGGGCGCGTTAAGAATGGCGTTGTAGAGCGTCGGCACGATGCCAAAGATCGTCGGCCGGAACCGCTCCACCGTCTCCATGAGGTTTGTTGGTGTCGGGCGTCGCGGGTCCAGCACCGTCGAGGCACCGGCCCAAATCGGAAACGTCAGCGCGTTGCCCAACCCGTACGCGTGGAACAATACCCGACTGAAGACGATGTCCTCCTCGCCGATTTGCCAGACGTGGCGCGCATAGCTCTCGCAGGTATACGGGATGTCGCGGTGAAGATGGACGACACCTTTCGGATTGCCGGTGGAGCCAGAGCTGTACAGCCAGAAGGCCATGTCGTCGCGATGGGTGGGAGCGGGCTCAAGCGCGTCGGGCTGGGTGGCGAGAAGGTCGTCCAGCCTGAGGGCGGGGAGGCTGGCATCGCCGCTGCTGACGATGGGCGGGACGCTGGGGAGGCCGTCGAGCGCCTCGCTGACGGTCGAGACCAGCTCTTCGTCTACGACGAGAACTTGGGCGTCGCTGTCCCTGGCAAAGAAGCGATAGTCCGCGGGGCGGTAGCGGGGATTGACTGGGACGGGCACAGCGCCGAGGCGCATGGCGCCAAAGAAGACTGCGGCGAAGTGGGGCGTGTCGCTCATCACCATCAGTACGCGTTGCTCGCGGCCAACGCCGAGCTCCGCCAGCGCGTTGCCCGCGCGACAGCTGTTGGCAAGCAGTTGGGCGTAGCTGACGCGCTCGTCATCGCAGTAGATCGCGACCTTGTCGGCGCGACCCGCATCGATATTGGCATCGAGCATCGTCGCGACGTTGTATCGCTCTGGAGGGAGTTGCACGCTGGTTCCTCCGGTCATCGTTGAAGGCTCATGGTATTGCCACGACTGCGCCGTCTGCGCGCGGAGCCTGAGCGCAAAGCGTCAGCCCGTATCCGCTTGCAGCGCCGAGCGGGTGGGAGTACCCCGCAGGCTCATTTCGCTCAGAGAATGGTCACGGTCCCACTATCGCCGTCGACGTGGATCTGGTCGCCGTCCGCGATCACGCGTGTCGCGTCGACCGTCCCCACGACGCAGGGAAGGCCGTACTCGCGCGCCACGATGGCCGTGTGACACAGCACCCCGCCTGTGTCGGTGACCACCGCCGCCACCGAGGCAAACAGCGGCGTCCAGGGTGGCGCAGTCGTGCGACAGACGAGGATGTCGCCCGGCTCGACGCGGGGGGCCTCGGCAATATCGTGCAGGACCCGAGCGGGTCCGGTCGCGCTGCCGCCGCTGGCGGCCAGTCCGCTGATCACGCCCGCCGCGGTCGTCTCCCGCACGAGTGGTCCGCCGGTTAGCCCGACCCGATCGAGGTGCGGCGGCTCCGCGCCCAGCCACGGCGGTGGTGTCGTCTCGCACCACCTTGCATAGTCCGCGTGTTGCTGCGTGAGCACCTGCTCCAGCCCGATCGCCGCGCCGTCCAAGAGTTGCTCGATCTGACTGACCCGGAGGAACAGTACGTCTTCCGGGTCGGCCAGCCAGTCATCCGCCCGCAGGGCCGCACCGAGCGCCAGAAACAGCCGCCGCTGCATGCCGTAGGCAATCAGCTGGTAGCGGGCCCGCTCTTCACGGATCCGCTGGTAGTCGCCCGTGGCCACCGTGAGCCGGTCCAGCTCAGCGTGACGATCGCGCGGAAGAGCGGCGCGCATCGTCTCTGTCGCCTCCTGCTGGCGGCGGCCCGCCCGGTCCTGGGCGGCCAGAGGGTTTTCCGCCGGCGCGCGCAGGAAGCGTTGAATCAGGCGCAGCGGGGTCGCGGGATCCTGCGCCCAGGTGGGGGTGCGCACGTCGTACCAGACGCTCGCCATCCAGGCGTAGGGCGCGAGCGCGGTCTCGAACCGCGCCAGAAATGCCGTGCCCTCCGCCGTTTCCGCGAGTCCGTCGAACGCGCCGCCCAGGATCGCCTCCCGGACGGTTGGGTGCTCGGCGCTCTCGCGTGCAAGCTGCCCGAGGGTTGCGCCAGCCGCCGAGCTGGCGTCCCCACCGCCGACGATGAGCTCCGCGGCGAGTCGCGCGCCGTCGGCGCCGACCGTTTGCTCGCAGAACTCGACGAGGGCACTCATTTCCCCTTGGAGAGCCGCAATGGGGCGCATGGTCCAGGACCAGACCCCCTCCCCCTCCTGGTGCAGCGCCATGACACGATCGAGGAGATCGCGCGCGGAGGTCCCGCGGTGGTCCTCCGCCAGCCAGGCCGCGGCCTGCTCTCGGCAGAGGGGTTCGACCTCGGCCCAGATCGCCGCGCCGGTGCGGCCGCGGTCCGCGGCGGCCTCCGGAATCGGCAGTTCACTTCGATACAGATAGCCCTCCACCACTTTCGTGTGGAACTCGCGCGCCCCCATCGACACCCGCGATCCGTCCTCCGCTTCGATTTGGATCGGCACGAGCGGGCGCGCGGCGTGCATGGCGTCCCAGATCCAGGTGCGCTCGGCATCCTCGGGAGAATCCCAGTCGAAGACCGGTGGGGAAGCTGGCACGGGGTACCTCTCACTCAGCGGAGGTGAGTCTACTGCGTGGTTCCGGCGCGTTCAGCTCCGCCGTGCGGCGCGCAGCAAGCGCCATCCGTTCATCGTGTGTGTTCGTAACGCGATCGGCACCTGTAGCCGGTCGTCATCAGGCAACAGGGGCTGGCTCA
>JAPUIR010000063.1 GCA_027296805.1 Chloroflexota bacterium
GGACGTGAGTCCGCGGTACCACCCTGCTTCCTCCCCACAAGGGAGAGGCGCTCAGCGAACGGCCGTCACCGTTCGGCCCCGTGGTAACGGAGGGCGACCGGCTCCGCTTACTGGCTGCGCCTCAGGGCACAACGTTCGGCGAGCGGCTCGGGAGGGATCTTCGCCGGGCTGGCTGCGCGTCCGCTTCCACCGTCCGGACTCGCTTGGGCGCCTCCGCGGGGGGAGAAACCCGGCTACTCGGCTCCGTCAACGCCTTTCATCGATCGTACTTAGCGCGGGCGCGCCCTCGCAACAAACTTCTGCAAAGCCCGCGCCATCTCGAACTAGTTCAGCCCGAACAACCCCGCCGCGTCGCATGCCTCTTCGAACTGATCTAGGTCGTACGACTCCGGCTCCGACGTGATGAAGCGGCAGTAGAAGTACTTGGGCGCATCCTCGATCCAGCGCGCGAAGAACAACGATACGTTTCCGAAGCTGTTCTCCGCCACGAGGACCCGCGACTGAGTCCCTTCACTCTCCCGCTGGATAGTGAAGTTGTCCGCGTCGCGGAACTGCGCGAATTCGAACTCTTCGATCCTCGCGATCCACTCCGCCTCGCCGCGCGGCCCACAGGTACCCCCGCACGACGTCCCCACGTTGAACTGCGCCACGAAGCCCTCAGCGTTGGGCGGAACGAAGGTCATGGGGAAGTTGGGGTCGGGCGCGATCCAACCCTCCGGGATCGCCACCACCAACTCCCCCTCCTCGAACGTATTGAACTGGCGGGGCGAGAACACCAGCTCATCGCCCGCATCGCGCTGGGCTGGCGCCACTTGCACTGCGGGCGTGTCTTCCTCCAGGACGGCCGTTTGATCGGTATCGCTATCTAGGGCCCTGGTGCCATCGCCCCCGCCGTCTTCATCCCCACCGCACGCAGCAGCCACCGCGAACGCACAGATCAGGAAAGGAAAAACCCACCGCCGCATCGGCTCACTCCCGAGGAATGACCCGGCAACGTCGTCCACCAATCCCCGGATCGAGCTTAGCAACGACCGGGCTTTGCTAGCCGTCCGGCGCCCGACGCTGTATCTCCACCGACGCGATCGACGCCACCCGCTGCCGCACCTCGTTCTCCAACACCGCCGCCCACTCCGCCACCCGCTCCTCCACGAACGCCCGCGCCTCCGACCCCGACGTCACATCGTCCGACGCGAACGCCTCCGCCACCAAACCCAGCGCCACCCGCTCCGGACTCGCGAGCACACCCTGATTCAGATCGCCGTCCGTCAGCGACGCCTCCGCCGGGTAGCCCAAGAGTCGTGCGATCTGGCGTTGGGTAGCGGGCATCTTCGCTCCCACCGACAGCCTAGTTCGATCCTCGCTGCGACTGCCGAGTTCGGCGACAACCTAGTTCGGCGACGACGCCCCAAACCCCATCGAGGGCTGTCCCTCTTCCATCGGCGGCGCGTCTGGGTTCGGGCCGATCTCACCGCTCCGCAACCCGCGCACCACCGTCTCGTTCTGGCACGGCCGCAGCCCCCAGCGCTGATTGATCACGTCCACCTCGTAGCCGTTCGTCAGCAGGCGCTTCACCGTCGAACAGAACACGGGCCGATCTCCGCGCGGCATGAACGGCACCTCGATCATGTCCCCGCACATCGCGCAGGCCGCCGGATGCATCTGCCGCGGCGTCCGCCCCCCAAACGAGGCCGAGCCGCCGTAGCGCACGTACCCCGAGTCGTTCTCTAGCGTCGTCCGCGCGCTTTTGCGCACCGCCCGGCAGTCCGGGCAGCGCACCGGGTCGTTCTGTAGCCCCTTGCTGGCGTAGAACTCCTGCTCGCCGGCCGTAAACGTGAATTCATTGCTGCAGTCGCGGCAGGTCAGCGTGCGATCCTGCATGGCCATCGTGGATCCCCTCTCAACTCCCGCAACAGATCCTCGTGATGGGATCCTGCGGGTCACCGGAAACAAAAAAACCCCGCCGGGTGGCGGGGGCATGTGCCGGTGCCGTGTTGGTATGTGCGTCTATTGTACCAGCCCCGCTACGGCGCCGGACCGGGTCGGGACCGCCGACTGTGACCGTCTGCACTCCCGCGCGAGAGCAAGCTCTGCACTCGCAGCGCGATCAACTCCGCCTCCCGCAGGCGCAGCAACAGCGCCGACACGTAATAGACCACCGCTCCGATCGCCGAGCCCGCCACCAGCGCGAAGAACGAGCGCGGCCCGAAGTTCCCCTGGTCCTCCAGCCCCAGCAACAACAGCGTCACCGCTTCGCCCATCAGCGCCGTCCCGATCACGATCCGATACAGCGTCGATGCCATCGGCCGGCTCCACAGCCCCCCCTCCAGCCGCACGTTCAAGGCCAGGAACAGCCCCGCCGCCTCCACCAGCGTCGCCACCGATAGCGCCAGCGCCAGCCCCTCGACCCCGAGCGGATCGACCAGCGCCGCCGCCAGCACCAGATTGATCAGCATCGCGGTCACCGCGAACATCACCGGTGTCCGCGTATCGCTCAGCGCGTAGAACCCTCGCGAGAGCACCTCGATCGCCGCGTGTGCCGGCAACCCGATCGCGTAGAACAGCACCGCACCCGAGACCAGGTCGGTCGCTTCCGCATCGAAGGCGCCCCGCTCAAACAGGGCACGGACTAAGGGTTCGTGCAGCAACATCAAGCCCACCCCGGCCGGAATCGTCAGGAACAGCGTGAAGCGCAGCCCCCGCCCCACCAGCTCGCCCACCTCGCCCTCGCCGCCGCCCGCCGCCCGTTCCGCCAGCGTCGGGAACATCGCCATCGCCAGCGACATTCCGAACACCCCCACCGGGAACAGCAACACGCTCATGGCGAAGTTCAGCGCCGAGATCGCGGAACCGCCCTCGAACGAGGCAAAGAACGTCAACACGATTAAGTTGACCTGCAGCGCCGCCAGCCCGATCATGCGCGGCCCCATCAGCCGCAACACCTCACGCGCGCCCCGGTGCCGCAAGTCGATTGAGAGAGACAGGCGCGCCCGCGCCGCGACTAAGCCCGGTAGCTGCACGACTAAGTGCAGCCCGCTCCCGACGATCACCCCGATCGCCAGCCCCTCCACCCCGAACCTCCCCGACAGCGTCAGCGCCCCGAGAATGATCGCCAGGTTGTACAACATCGGCGCCAGCGCCGGCAGCAGAAAATGCCGCCGCGCATTCAGCATCCCCGTGATCATCCCCGACACCGCGAACAGCACCGGCGAGATCAGCATCACCCGCGTCAGGAAGATCGCATCGTCCCGCAGCGCTTCCTGCATTCCGCTGTCGTCGCCCAGACCGGGCGCCAGCGCCGGCACGATCCAGTCCGCCAACACCAGCACCACCAGCGCCAGCGCGATCGTCGCGATCAGTACCCAGTTCAACACGATGCTGGCCAGCTGCCAGGCCTCGTCCTCGCCCCGCCGCAACACGTAACGCGCGTAGACCGGAATGAACGCGCTCGCCAGCGTCGCGCCCGCCAGCACCTGGAACACCAGGTCGGGCAGTCGCATCGCCACGAACCAGGCGTCCAACTCCGCGGACGCCCCGAATTCGTTCGCGATTACCAC
>JAPUIR010000064.1 GCA_027296805.1 Chloroflexota bacterium
CAGGTGGGCGGCGGCTTCGTCGAGGTTCGCCCGCCCCTGTGGCACCACGCCGAAGGTGATGAAGCTGTCGTGGATGATGCCCTCGTAGTCGTGCAGCGTCACCGCCACGCCCGCGTCTTCGAGCTTCTGAGCGTAGGCGGCCCCCTCGTCGCGCAGGGGGTCGTATTCGGCGGTCTGCACAAGCGCGGGCGGAAGGCCGCTGAGGTCGCCCCGCAGCGGTGACGCGTACGGCTCGTTGGCCTGCTCAGGGCTGCTCAGATAGCTGTTCCAGAACCACTCCATGCTGTCCTGCGTGAGCATGTAGCCGTCGGCGTTGTCGGCGTAGGAGGCGGTCGAGTAGTCGAGGTCGGTCACGGGGCAGTGCAGGACCTGATAGACGAGGCCGGGGCCGCCCTTGTCTCGGGCCATCTGCGAAACGACGGCCGTCAGGTGCCCGCCCGCGCTGTCGCCCGCGATGGCGATACGCCCCGCGTCGACGCCCAGCTCGGCGGCGTTCTCCGCGACCCAGACCGTAGCCGCGTAGCAGTCTTCCGACGCGGCGGGGTACTTGTTCTCCGGGGCGAGCCGGTAGCCAACCGAGACGACCGTGCAGCTGGCCGCGTTGGCCAGCGCCCGGCAGAGCGGGTCGTGCGAGTCGATGTCCATGATCACCCAGCCCCCGCCGTGGAAGTAGACGACGACGGGCTGGTTCGTTTCGCTCGACGACTTGTAGACGCGAACGGGGATGTCGCCCCCGGGCCCCGGGATCTGTCGATCCTCCACGGCGACGACTTCTTCGGGTTCCCCCTGCATGACCTTGAATTCGGCGAAGGCGGCCCGCGCCTCGTCAGGGGAGAGTGCGCTCAACGGAGGAGCGTCCGGGTCGTTCATTTGGTCGAGCAGGCCTTGCACGATGGGGTCGACAGGCATCGGTCGGTCCTTTTCGCTATATCGGGAGCGCCGTACGCACGCTACCTAGGGCGTATCCCTGCGTGCAAGTGGGTCGCTGACTGGTGGGCCGGTGGAGTTCCGCCGGGTTGATCTGCGAGACTGTCCAGGCCGTCGCGGCCATGATGCCAGCGACGCGGGAGAGTCGACCATGAAATTTGGCATCTTCTACGAGATCTCGGTCCCCCGGCCCTGGGGTCCCGAGACCGAACACACCGTCTATCACAACTGTCTGGAGCAGGTGCGCCTGGCCGACGAGTTGGGTTTCGACCAAGTCTGGGCCGTAGAGCATCACTTCCTGGAGGAATACTCCCACTGCTCGGCGCCGGAGTTGTTCCTCACGGCCTGCGCCATGCAGACTAAGAAAATCCGGGTCGGGCACGGCATCGTCGTCTGCGTGCCGCAGGTCAACCACCCGGCCAAGATCGCGGAACGCGCCGCGGTGCTCGATATCCTCTCCGACGGTCGCCTCGAGATGGGTACCGGTCGTTCCGCGACCTGGACCGAGCTGGGCGGATTCGGCGCCAGCCCCGATGAGACGAAGCAGACCTGGGACGAGTTCGTACGTGTGCTGCCCAAGATGTGGACGCAGGAGCGCTTCGGCTACGAGGGACGCTCTTTCTCGATGCCGACGCGGGCGATCCTGCCCAAGCCCTACCAGAAGCCGCACCCGCCTATGTGGGTGGCGGTGACCAGCCCCGGCACCGAGATCGACGCGGCGGAGCGCGGCCTGGGCGCGCTCGGCCTGCAGTTCGCGGGCTACGCGGAGCAGGAGCGCAAGGTCAAGGATTACCGCGACCGTATCCGCAACTGTGACCCGGTGGGCGAGTTCGTCAACGAACAGGTGGCGACGGTCAACTTCCTCTACTGCCACGAGGACCGCAAGGTGGGTATCGAGCGCGGACAGAAGATGACGGGGGCGTTCAACTATCTCGCCGCCCAACTGCTGCCCGTGCGCGAGGTGCACCCCTCTCGCTCGTACCCCTCACTCGGCCTGCTGCCGCAGGTCCGCGGCGCCGCCGCCAGCCCCGGCGGCGACGACGGGGCTCCCGAGGGCCTCTGCATCGGCGACCCGGAGCGCTTGATCGAGCAGGTCAAGGGCTGGGAATCGGCTGGGGTCGATCGAATCAACTTCCTGCTCAACGCGATGGAATCGATCCCGCAAGAGCAGGTGCTGGACAGTCTGCGCCTCTTCGCGAGCGAGGTCATGCCAAAATTCGCGGAGAAGGAACCCGCCGCGGTCAGCGGCGACTAGGGGGCGACGATGGTTTTCTCGGGCACACTGGACATCACTGAACAGCTCGCCGTCTCGCCTTCGATGGCGTCCTTGGACACGGAGGCGCTGGAGCTGGAGAACGTAGAGATCGCGGAGTTCTTCCTGGAGATCGACGACGGCGACATGACCGGCGTGCTGCCCCCGGCGTTGCATCCCACCATCCCGCCGACGGTCCATTTCCTGGGCTATCGCGCCCCTGATGGCCCACTGGGGCCGTTCACGCTGGCCCAACTGCGGGTGGGTTGCCGGGCGGGCGTCCGACCGCGCGGCTACACGACGCTCTGCTTCTGCGATTCCGAGCAAGCGTCGCGAGAGCTGTCGGCGCGTTGGGGGTTCCCGATTCAGCCGGGCCGGGTGACGTTGCAGCGCAACTACGACCGGGTTCTGCTGCGCGTCGACGCGGGCCATCGCATTCTGGACATCGAATTGATGGACCCCCTGCCGATCAGCGGGTTCGATATCAGCTACACGGCATCGCTCAACTTGGCCAAGGCGCCGCACGCAGGCGACGAAAAGCCCTGGCTGATTCAGGTCGATCCGGACTACACCGTGCGTCGGGCGGACCGCGGCGTCCCCAAGCTCAATCACTTCGAGGCGGAGGAGTGGGCAGCGCCGGGGGTTCGGCCGGTGTATCCCA
>JAPUIR010000065.1 GCA_027296805.1 Chloroflexota bacterium
CACGCCAAGGACAAGGACGAGACGCTCTACTCCGCCATCGCGGTGATCCTGGGCGAAGGACGGGAATTGGCCGCGGAAGCGGCCGTCGACGTCGCTGAGCTGCGCCGGCGACAGGTGGAGAGCTATCTCCGACGCCTGGAAACCGCCCATCTCTCGGACCGTCGCAACCGCATGCACGAATCCTTCACAAGCTGGCTCGGGCTCGCGGACCCCATACAGCCCACCACCTAGCTTTCGTCACCCACATCGAAAGCCACGGCTGGCCCCGTCACGCGGGGCTCTTACGCGTGTCTACGGGACATGAAGATGCTGCACGTTCTGCACACTCTCAGGAGCGGCTCTCGCACGGGGATCGCCTGGCTCAGCTACGCCGCCGTCTACGGCGCAGTCTTGCTGCTGCCCACCTATGCGGTCGTGGGAGCGGTCCGCTAGAGCGCCCCGCGCCTGGCCTCGTGTCGACCCACCCGCCCCATCGAGCGACGGCCGTCGCTTGATGATCGCACTACCCCCTTTTTCTACCCCGCCAACGACTGTCGTCGCAGACTGAACGCCCGCCTCCTCGATGCCGACTCTTAACACAGGAAACCCCGCAGGGCCGCCTGGGCCCGGCGCGCATGGAGGTGCGGGTTGGCGTACTCACGTCGACCTTGGTCTCGCGGATCGATCGGGCAGCACGCGGTCTCGGCCTACGTGCTCGTCGTCGTGGGCGCGACCGTCGCGGGGACCGTGGCGTGGTGGACCCAGGTCCACGATCCTTGGCCGGACACCACCTCCGACTATGTGCTGTGGGCTGCGCTGACCGCCCTAGCCGCGGCGCTTGAGCGGTTCCGCACGGAATTGTTCGGCGAATCGAAGATCAGCCTCGCCTTCGTACCCTTGCTCACCGTCGGCCTGGTGTTGGGTCCCGGCCCGACCGTGGTGGCGGGCGCCATATCGATGCTGTTCGCGCACCTGAAAACGGGTTCGCGCCCGCTCCAGGCCGGCTTCAACGCCGCGGTGCAAGGCGTCTCACCCGCCGCCGGGGCGCTGCTGTATCAGTCGCTTGCGGCCTTGCCGGCGCTGAGCCAGGCCGCCGAACAGAGCGGGCTCGTCGCGGCAGCGGCGATCCTCGCATTTGCAGTCAACAGTCTGCTCGTCGCCGGCGTGCTCTCGCTGAGTTCGGGTGGGAACGTCGGCAGCATCTGGGTCGAGAAATACCGCTGGCTCGCACCGCACTACGTGGGGCTGGCACTACTGGCCTATGTGGTGGCACTGGCCTACACGGGTCTCGGCATCGCAGGCATCGGCGCGTTCATTCTGCCGATCGGCATGTACCGCCTGAGCATCTACCAGTACGTCCGACGCACCCGCAGCGACGTGCTCCGACTGAAACAGAGCGAAGAGCGCTTCCGCGCCCTCGTGCAACGCGCGCCTGGCGTTATCGCGATCATGAGCCGCGGCGGCACAGGGCAGGTGCTGACGCCCAGCCCGGATCTTGCATCGCGCTCCGAAACGGACGACCTCATGTCCATGATTCATCCCGACGATGAGGAGCGGGTGCGCTACCTCGTACGGCAGCCGGTCAAGGACGATGGGCCGGACGACGTCTCCTTCGACCTCCGCCTGCGCCACAACGATGGCTCCTGGCACGACTACGAGGCGGTCGCCTCCAACCTGCTGGACAACGACGCGGTGGACGGCATTGTTCTCAATGCCCGCGACGTGACCGAGCGCAAACAGCTCGAAGAACAGCTGCGCCACCAAGCATTCCACGACGCGCTCACCAGCTTGCCAAACCGCGCGCTGTTCCTGGACCGTCTGGAGCATTCCCTCCAGCGCTCGCGGACACGTGCGGGGTTCGTGGCAGTGATGCTGCTCGACCTCGACCGCTTTAAAGTCGTGAACGACAGTCTGGGCCACCATCGAGGCGACGAATTGCTGCGGCAGGTCGGCGCACGGCTGCGCTCCGCCCTGAGCTCCGGCGACACGCTCGCTCGCTTTGGCGGCGACGAGTTCACGGTCCTGCTGGAGGACCTACCCGACGGGGAGGCCGCGGGGAGCGCCGCGGAGCATCTGATTCAGTCCCTGGAGGCGCCCTTCAATCTTGCCGGTCAAGAGTCGTTCGTGACCGCCAGCATCGGCATCTCTCTCAGCCACGACGGCACCGAGCCCCCCATCGAGATGCTGCGCAAGGCAGACGCCGCGATGTATCAGGCAAAGGGCGACCATGTCGATCGCTACGTGTTCTATGACGAGGACTGTGAAGCGTTCCCGGTGGAGCGGGTGCAGCTCGAGTCGGACCTGCGCCGCGCCATCGAGCGCGACGAATTGATCGCCCACTACCAGCCGGAGGTCGACCTCGAGACGATGGAGATCATTGGTTTCGAGGCCCTCGTTCGCTGGCAGCACCCCGAACGCGGGCTGATCCCCCCCGGGGAATTCATCCCCCTCGCGGAGGAGACGGGCGACATCGTGGCGATCGGACACTGGGTCCTGGAGGAGGCTTGTCAGTTCGCCAAGGCCGCGCAGGCCCTCAGCGATGGCCGTCCCATCGTGCTGGGCGTCAACCTCTCGCCGCAAGAATTCCTCTGGCCGGACCTGCTGCCGCGCGTCTCAGAGGTGCTCGAACGGACCCAGCTCGACCCCGCCTGTCTGCGCATCGAGATCACCGAGGGCACGTTGATGGCGGACACGCCGACGATCAACAACATCCTCAAGCAACTGAAGGATCTCGGCGTGGAGCTGGCCATCGACGACTTCGGGACGGGCTACTCGTCGCTGCACTATCTCCGCCGGCTGCCCGTCGACATCATCAAGATCGATCAGTCGTTCGTGCGTGACATGGAAGAGGACGAGCGGATCGGGCTGCTGGTGGAAGGCGTTGTACGGATCGCCGACGCGCTGGGGCTGGAGGTCACGGCGGAAGGGATCGAGACCTACGGACAGGCCACGGCCCTGCGCTGGTATGGCTGCCAGCGAGGTCAGGGCTACTACTTCGCGCGGCCGATGGAACGTGCGGATGCGCTGCGTGCGGTTGCCGCCGGACTCACCCCGGAGGGTGAGCCCGAACGACAATCCGCAGTCGCGTAGTCCTACCAGCTGATGCCGGCGGACGCCACGCCCGGGATGATGGTTGCCGCGGCAACGGCAAGCCCGAGTAGCGCAATCTGGAATCGACGGCGCATGAGCGAGTCCTTTCGCTTGCGACACTCATCCTGAGCCCGGGCACCGTACGATCGCGTCTCGACGGCTGTCAATGAGATCATCATTTGCGTCATACAATCATGTTTCACTCTCGATGGGACACCGTCGCACTAGTCGTGTTGGGTACGTGGGCGCCTACCTCACTGCCGTATTCCTTCGATGCCGGATCCGGCTAGTCTGATCCGGTGCCGCTCTCCGGACATCCACGCTCGTCCTGAGCAAGGCGAGCGGCGCGGGAACCCTCGCCTGCGCGAGGGTTCCACTCTGTTCGGACTCCATGGCCCGCTCCTCGGATTCGGCGCGCTCCCAAGGCGCGCCTGCGATATCCTCTGACACCATGAGTTCCACCCCAGATCCGGCGGCAACCCCAACTTCCGGTCCACTGCGTGGCATCGACGTGGTGGAGATCGCCTCAACGGCGAGCGCCGCCTATTGCGGCCGCCTTCTGGCCGGTCTGGGTGCCCGCGTGCTGCTACTCGAACCACCCGGGGGAGGACCGCTCCGGCGCGAGGGACCCTTCCCCGCGGACGCCCCCCACCGCGAGAGAGCGGCCTCCCATCTGCACCTCAACCGCGGCAAGCAGTCCGCTGCGCTGAATCTTGCGACTCGAAGCGGGCGCCGACGCCTGCACAGCCTCCTGGACGCGACGGACGCTCTCGTGATCGACGGGGAACCGGCGCAATGGCAGCGGTTGAGCCTGGAGCCTGGCAACCTGCAGGCGACCCACCCAGCGTTGGTCGTGGCGACCATCAGTCCGTTCGGAAGCAGCGGTCCACATCGAGATTGGTCCGGCACGGAGCTCACGTCCTACGCGGCGGGGGGGTATCTGCGCATCACGGGGAGCCCGCATCGCGAGCCCGTGAAGGCCTGGGGCCAGCAAGCGCAGCTCCAAGCGGGGATCCACGCGGCCCTGGGTACGCTGGCTGCCCTGAGCGCGGCCGGCCGCGACGGGCAGGGCCAGCACGTCGATGTGGCGGTGGCGGAGGCGGTCTCCTTCTTGCTGGGCGGGACGCTGCAGAGCGCGTACTTCTTCGACACGGAGCCGGCGCGCAACGGTGCGCGCCTGGTGGGGTTCGGCGATGGTCACACCTATCCCAGCACCGTACGGCCCTGTCTCGACGGGTTCGTCCACGCCCATTGCAATAATCGCTTCCCGGAATCGATGGCGTTGCTGTTCGATCAGCCTCGATTGTCGGAGCCGGAGCTGCTGCGTTCCATGATGGGGAACGCGGACGAGATCGATGCGCTAATGGCGCCCAAGCTCGAGGCCGAGACGCGAGCCAGCATCGTGCGGGAGGCGCAGGATCTGCGCATCCCCTTTACCGAGGTACTGGCGCCAAGTGAAGTGCTCGCCGACGACGCGGGACATCACGCGGCGCGGGGATTCTTCGTCGAACACCCGGACGGCGCGGACGGACGGGCGCTGTACCCCGGCGCGCCGATCCGTCTCGGCGAGACGCCGTGGAGCGACCAACCCGCACCCCGCTTCAACGAGCACGCCACGTCGCTCCAGTCCGACGCTGCGACGCGAGCACGCTGGAGGCGCGCCGGTGTCGCCTGAACCGGATCGCGCGCCTCCGCTCCTCCCTCGGGCCACACAGCCCGACACGCCGCGGCCGCTGGCGGGGATTCGCGTCGTGGATCTGACGGTCGCGGTCGCCGGTCCCATCAGCACACAGCTCCTGGCCTCACTGGGTGCGGACGTGATCCGCATCGAGACGCCCTGGGGGCGGCCGCGCACACCCGCGACCGTTGCGCCATCCACAACCGACGCAGCAACGCTAGGAGACGGGGCGGACGCGCCCTGGAACCGCATGCCGCTCTACAACGAGCTGAATCACAGCAAGCGCTCTCTGATCCTGAACCTGCTCGACCCGCGAGGGCGCGATGTTCTGCTTGACCTGGTGGAGTGCTCCGATGTCCTCGTAGAGAACTTCGCTCCCCGCGTAATGGGCAACTTCGACCTGGAGTGGGACGTGCTCCGCGAACGAAACCCCGGGCTGGTATTCGTCAGCATGCCCGCTTTCGGGAAGGAGGGCCCGCTGCGGGATCGCGTCTCGTACGGTCCGGGCATCGACGCCATGAGCGGGCTTTCCTGGCTCAGCGGATACGCCGACGAAGGCCCGCTCAAGCCCGGTAACTTCTACTGCGACCAGAACGCAGGCCTGCACACCGCGCTCGCCGTCGTCAGCGCACTGCGCGCACGGGAGCGCACCGGCCGGGGCCAGACGGTGGAGCTGGCGATGATCGAGGGAGAGCTGCAATTGGTGGCGGACGCCTTACTCGACGTGCAGTTCAGCGGTCGGGAGCCCGCCCGCATGGGCAACGCCCACCACTGCTGGGCGCCACACGGCGTCTATCCTGCGGCGGGCGATGACGCCTGGATCGCCATCGTCTGCCGCGATGACCAGGACTGGGCGAGCTTGTGCGCGGAGTTGGCACTCGATGGAGTCGACGTTGCAGCGGACGATCCTCGATTCCGCACCGCCCTGCGCCGCTGGAAGCATCGCGACGCGCTGGACGATCTGCTGCGTGGCTGGACCTCGCGGCACGAGCCGCAGGCGCTGGCGGAACGCCTGCAGGCGGGCGGAGTCCCGGCATCGAACGTGCAGGGCGCGCGCGACCTGCTGCTGGACCCGCAGTTTCTCGCTCGCGAGGCCGCGGTCACCGTGCCCCACGCCGGTGTCGGGCCGAGTCCCGTGCCGCAGCCCGCGTTCCGGCTCAGCCGCACCCCAACTCCGCCAGCCAAGGCCGCGCCCCTCTTCGCGGAGGACAACGACTACGTCTTCCACACGCTGCTGGGCTACGACCGCGAGCGTGTACGTGGGCTGATCGACGCAGGCGTGACATCCTACGCGCTGATGGAGCGGCCCCCGCGATGACGATCACGAAAGCATGGCTTGCCCCCGACCCCCCGGCGCTGCAACAGATCCCCGCTGTGCTCGGCGTGTACGAACTGGCGGATACGGCCGGCGTGGTGATCTACATCGGCATGGCGGGCGGGCGAGAGCCCTTCGGGCTGCGCGGCCGCATCGAGGCTCACTTCAGCGATCAGGAGCTGAATCCCGTCCTCCGGGAACGAGCCGCGCTCTACCGCTGGGAGAGCAACCAGCAATACACCACCCAGCGCACCGAAATGCTGATGCGATACGCCCAGGAGCACGCCGACGCCCTCCCCGAGGGGAATCAAGCCGGCACCTGGGAGGATCGACCAACCTTGGGCCGTCTGGGCCGCTCGTAGGCGTGGGAGAGGAGCGACGAATCATGGACATCGCCCTGAACGAAGAGCAGCGGATGATCACGGAAACCGTGCGTCGCTTCGTCCGTAATGAGATCCGTCCCCTGGAGCGCGACCTCGACCCGGACGCCGTGGAACTCCCTCCTGGCGAGGCCGACCGACTGCGGGAGATCGTGCGGGGCATGGGCCTCTACAACTTGGACGTGCCGGAGGAATACGGCGGTCCCGGCATGGCCCTGACGACGCGGGGGCTGGTGGCGGAAGAGATGGCGCAGCATCGTGCGGGACTGTATCTGCCCTGCTACGGCGTGTTCGGATCCGCCGGGCTTGTGCAGCTGTACTCGGGCAACGAGGCGCAGAAGGAGCGCTACCTCCTCCCCATGCTGCGCGGCGAGAAGAAGGGCTTCTTCGGCCTGACCGAGCCCAGTGGCGGCGCTGACCCCGCCCGGGCGATTCAGACCCGCGCCATCCGCGACGGCGACGACTGGGTGATCAACGGCTCGAAGCTGTTCATCTCCGGCGCCGATCGCGCGGACTTCGGATTGATCTTCGCGCGCACGGACCCCGAGAAGGGGCGTCAGGGCATCACCTGCTTCATCGTCGACACCGACATGCCTGGCTTCGAGGTACGCCGCGTCGTTCACACCTTGCGATCGGGCAACTACGGCACCGAACTCTCGCTCGACGACCTGCGCGTCCCACACGGCAACATCCTGGGCGAGGAAGGCAAAGGCTTCAGCCTCGCGAACACGGCCCTCACCCGGCAGCGCATCCCCTACACCGCGGGCTGCATCGGCGTGGCGGTGGCCGCGCAGGAGATGGCCATCGCCTACGCGCAGCAGCGCGAGACGTTCGGCGCGGTCCTGGCGACGCGCCAGGCGATTCAATGGATGATCGTCGACAACGAGATCGATATCCGCACCGGGCGCTTGCTGTATCTCCAGGCGGCGTCCAAGGCAGAGCACGGCGAGCCGTTCCGCTTCGAAGCGGCCATGGCGAAGCTCGTCGGCACTGAGGGCGCCGGGCGGGTGGTCGATCGGGCCATCCAGATCCATGGCGGCATCGGGGTGAGCAAGGATCTGCCGCTGGAGCGCTGGTATCGCGAGCTGCGGATCCGGCGGATCGGGGAGGGGCCCAGCGAGGTGCAACGCATCATCATGGCGCGTGATCTACTTTCGGTTGGGTCTGGCTAAGCATTCGATTTGATCTGGATCGGCACGGGTCCAGCCACAAAGGAGCGCGCGAATGACACTGATCGAGATCCAGGAAGCAGGCGGGGTCAAGACCGTCACGCTTAACCGCTCCGAGAAACGCAACGCCCTCAACCCGGAGATGCTGTCGGACCTGCGCGATGCCTTCGCGGAACCGGCTTCTGATGAACGCGTCGCCGTGATC
>JAPUIR010000066.1 GCA_027296805.1 Chloroflexota bacterium
CCCAGCTGAGCCACGAACCGTCCCGACGCTTCCTCGTCCAGCTCCAGTTCGAGCGACGCGCCGCCGTCGGAGCGGAAGACGCCGTGCAGCGACAACTCGTCCTCCAACTCGGTGGCCGTCAGATCGATCAATGTGCCCAGCCAGAAATCGTCGGCCGATCCGTCCAGCTCGATCTCGCCCTCGTGCTCGGACCCCTCCACGTCCAAGACGAGGTGGACGGTACAGGCCCAGGTGTCGGCGGCGTCCACCAGCTCCAGCGTCAGATGGCGGCAGCCATCGAGCTGGGTCTCGTCGGCGACGGCATCGCCCATCAGCGCAATCGGTTCTTGCAACATGCAGCGACCATACCCCGCGCGCCGGGACGCTTACCGCAACGCGATTGACGCTATCCCCTCAACCCGCTGAGATGCTGGAGTGCAGATCGACCTCCACGTCCACACCTCCACCCTCTCCTCCGACTCCAACATTGCCCCCGAAACCACGATCGATCTCGCCCGCGCCCGCGGCTTGGACGGGGTGGTGCTCACGGAACACGATCGCATCTGGCCCTGGGCGACGCTGGCGAAGCTCAGCGCGGCGGCCGATTTCCTAGTCCTGCCCGGCGTAGAGATCACGACCGATCTGGGCCACGTGCTGGCCTTCGGACTGCGAGAACTCCCGCCCGGTGTCAGCAGCGCGCGTGCCCTCCGTCAACACTGCGACGATGAAGGTGCGCTGATGTACCTGGCCCATCCCGCCCGCAACGGATCGGTGCCCGTGCGGCCGGAGGAGTTGGTCGAACTGTTCGACGGCGTCGAGGGGATCAACGGCAGCGACGGCCCCCTGCAGAACCAGGCCTCCGGACGCGCGGGGCTGAGCTGCCGCCTGCCCGCGATCGCCGGATCGGACTCCCACACTCAGCACGAGGTGGGGCTCGCCGCGACCCGCTTCCCGCAGTCGATCACGGCGATCGAGGATCTTCTCGAGGCGCTGCGCAGCGGGAACTACCAGCCGCTCGCGCTTTAGCGAATAGTCCAGCCCGCCCCGCCAACTAGACTGCGGGGACGGTGCTCCCCCTGGGGTACACGCGGAGGACGGATGCGCGACGAGTTCAGCGAAGCCTTCAAACTCCGCATCGCCGTCTCGGTGTTCTTTGGCCTCACTGTGATCACTCAGCTCGCCTACGTTGCCGCGCTCATCGGCGAGATCGACATCTTCAACCGCCGCGATCGCGGAGAGCTCCCCTCACTCATCGAGATTACCGAGTCCAATGATTTCGTCGCCGGCGCCGGCAGCTTCGTCTTCTTCCTCGCCGCCATCAGCGTCATCCTGCTCCTGATCTGGACCTATCGCACCTACCAGAACCTGCGCGCGCTGCGCGCCGAAGACACCCGCTTCTCGCCGGGCTGGACGATCGCCGGCTGGCTGATCCCGGTGGTCAACCTGCTCATGCCCTTCTTCGTCTTCCAAGAAATGTGGAAGGCGTCCAGCACGGAGCGTCCGTCGTGGCGCCAGAGCCCCGGTGACAGCGTGATCGTTTTGTGGTGGGCCGTCGGCCTCATCGGTGTGATTCGCTCGACCATCGCCGCCGTGCTCCGCGACGAAGCCATCGACGACCTGTCATTCGGCGCCGCTTCAAGCAGCAATTGGGCACTGGTCATCATGATTTTATTCAGCGCCGGCTACGCACTGCTTACGATCGCCGTCCTCTGGCGGCTCGCCGGTCGCCAGAGGAGCACTTACGACGAATTCGTCGCCGCGGGCGTCTACCGCGAGAGCCCGGACGCCGCACCTCCGCCAGCCTCAGCCGACCCATCTCCGCGCGACCGGGACGCGGCCAGTCGCGAGATTCGGCTCGCCGAACTCGCACGACTCGCCGATGCGGGCCTGATCAGCGGGGAGGAAGCGGCCGAACGGCGCCGGCGCATCCTGGACGACGTCTGATCCGCGAGGCCGGCACACCAGCCCGCCTTATGCCAGAATGCCCAGACACGACGAGACCCGGACTAATGGGGTCCGGGTCTCGTACGTCGCAGCGTGAGGAATGAGGGTCGGCGGCTCTACCCCACGCGTAATGCGTTCTCGAATGGCGCGGCCCTCGGGTCGCGCCTTCGTGGATCGACTCCTAACTGCATCCGCTCGTCTCGCCGCAGTTGTAACAGCGGTGACACGAGCCGTTTCTGACCATGATGTGCCCGCAGGCGTGGCAGACCGGCGCGTCCAGATCGTTGTGGAACTCGCCGACCCGTCCCATCGTCGGTTGCGGTCGGGGCTCCTGGGCCCCCGCGATCCGCGGGTAGGTGCTCAAGTACTCCGGCACTGGCGCCGACGCCGTCTCCGACAGTTTTGGCGTCCGGGGCTCTCCCTCGATCAGCGGCAACGGATTCTGCGTCGCTGCCAGGTCCGCCTTCGCGCCCTCCAGGTATTGGCTCCCCATCCAGCGGAAGACGTAGTCCAGGATGGAGTTGGCGAAGGCGATGTCCGGGTTGCCCGTCCAGCCGCTCGGCTCGAAGCGGGTGTGGCTGAACTTGCGCACGAGCGTCTCCAGCGGCACGCCGGACTGCAGCAGCACGCTGGTGAGCGCTCCTACTGCGTCCATCAGCCCCGAGACGGTCGAACCCTCCTTCGAGATGTGAACGAACATCTCGCCGGGCCGCCCGTCGTTGTACTCGCCCACGGTGAGGTATCCCTCGTGCTCGCCAATGCTGAACTTGTGCGTGATCGCGTTGCGGGAGTTGGGCAGGCGGTGTCGACGGTAGGCCGGCGGGCCGGGCGCGTCGTCGATGATGGTGGGCAGATCCGAGTGCGAGGTCGCGACCACCGCCACGTCGTCCGTGACCTTGACGCCATCCTTGCGCTCGGTCGTCTCCAGGGGCTGAATCCGCTTGGAGTTGTCGCGATAGATCGCGACCGCCTTCACGCCCAGCTTCCAAGCGGCGATGTAGGTCTCCATGATCTCGTCCACGGTGGCCTCTTCGGGCACGTTGACCGTCTTCGAGATCGCCCCGGAGATGAACGGCTGCGTGGCGCCCATCATGCGCACGTGGCCCATGGGCGCGATGCTGCGGCTGCCGTTGGCGGCCTTGAAGGCACAATCGAAGACCGGCAAGTGCTCCGGCTTCAGCGCCTCAGCCCCTTCGATCGTGCCCTCCGTGTCGATGTGGGCCAGGATCGACGCCGCGGCGTCCGCGTCGTAGCCCAGCCGCGCAAGCGCAGCCGGCACGGTACGGTTGACGATCTTCATGTAGCCGCCACCCGAGAGATTCTTGTACTTAATCAGTGCGATGTCCGGCTCTACGCCGGTCGTGTCGCAGTCCATCATGAACGCGATCGTGCCGGTCGGCGCCAGCACCGTCGCTTGCGCGTTGCGGTAGCCGTGCCGCTCGCCCAGCGTCAGCGCCTCGTCCCACGACGTCAGCGCGCGCTCGCGCAGCTCCGCCGGCACGAGGTCCAGCGCGTCGATCACGTGGGCCGCCTCGCGGTGCTGTCGGATCACCTTCAAGAACGAGCTCCGGTTCGCGGCAAAGGCCTCGAACGGACCCACGCGGTCAGCGACGCGAGCCGACTGCGCGTAGCCTTCGCCCGTCAGGACGGCGGTGATCGCCCCGGCCATGGCCCGCCCTTCGACGGAGTCGTAGGGCAAGCCCCGCGCCATCAGCAGAGCGCCCAGATTCGTGTAGCCCAGCCCCAGCGGACGGTAGTTCTCGCTGTTCTCCCGGATCAGCTCGGAGGGATAGGAGGCGTTGCTGACCAGGATCTCTTGGGCGGTGATGAGCACGTGGCAGGCATGCGCGAAGCCCTCGACGTCAAACTCGTGGGCTTCGAGGTCGTAAAACTTGAGCAGGTTGAGCGACGCGAGGTTGCAGGCGGTGTCGTCCAGGAACATGTACTCGGAGCAGGGGTTGCTGGCGTAGATGCGGTCGGTGTCCGCGCAGGTGTGCCAATCGTTGATCGTCGTGTCGAACTGCATGCCCGGGTCGCCGCATTGGTGCGTGGCGACGGCGATCTCACGCAACACCTCGCGCGCCCGCAGCTCGTCCATCGGTTCGCCACTGGTGACTGCCGTCGTCCAGTAGCTGCCGTCTTGCTCCACGGCCTGCATGAAGTCATCGCTCACGCGCACGCTGTGATTGGCGTTCTGGAAGGAGACGGACGAGTAGGCCTCGCCATTGAGGGAGCTGTCGTAGCCCGCGTCGATCAGGGCCCAGGCCTTGCGCTCTTCGCGCGCCTTGCTGGTCACGAAATCCAGGATGTCCGGATGATCGGCGTCGAGGATGATCATCTTCGCCGCGCGACGCGTCTTGCCACCGGACTTGATCACGTTGGCGAAGGCGTCATAGCCACGCATGAACGAGACCGGACCGGAGGGCACCCCGCCACCGGACAGCTTCTCTTTGCTGGACCGGATCGTGGAGAGATTGCTGCCCGTCCCGCTGCCCCACTTGAAGAGCAAGGCCTCCCGCGTGGCCAGATCCATGATCGATTCCATCGTGTCGTCGACGGAGTTGATGAAGCAGGCGGAGCACTGGGGCTTCTCTACGTTGCCCACGTTGAACCAAACCGGGCTGTTGAAGGCTGCGTACTGGTTGACCAGGAGGTAGCGCAGCTCCTGCTCGAACGTGATCACCTCTTCGCCGTCCAGGAAGTAGCCGCCGTCGCGGCCCCAGCGGCCGATGGTATCGACCACCCGGTCGATCAGTTGCTTGACCGACGTTTCGCGGGCGGGGGTGTTCTGCTCCCCGTAGAAATATTTGGAGACAACGATGTTGGTCGCGTTCTGCGACCAGAAAGCCGGCACCTCCACGTCGCGCTGCTCGAACAACACGTCGCCGCTGTCCGATGTGATCGCGCTGGTACGCCGCTCCCATTCGATCGCGTCGTAGGGATTCAGGCCCGGCGTGCTGAAGCGCCTGCCGATCAACTCCCGGCGCGTCGTCGCGTCGTCGCGGGACGCGACAGCCACTTCCTCCTCCACCTCGGCGGACTCAACCTCTACGGTGACGGCCTCGTCATTGGTCTCAGTCATCAGGAACCCCGCACTCCTGCGCGGCGGTCGCTGGCCAAAGCCCCAGGCGATCCCCGCTGGCGCTTCTTGCTCAACCCCGCCCAACGCCGCTAGAAGTTATGTTCTATCGGCCCATCCGCGCTATCGAATGAACAATTAGAAGCGGACGGACGCCTAGAATGACAGGTACGCCACACGCTGTCAACAACATAAGGGCGATCGCGCAGGCATGACCGCAATATGTTGGGTTCCGCAGCTTCACTCTACAGAAACGGTAAATAATCCACCGAATCCCCCGTCTTCTCGACACCAGGCGTTCAGGCGGTGGATATCTCCCGCCCAAGAACCATCTTCTTCAGGGTAGCACGTATGTTCGGAACAGAGGTACCACGCGCCCAAAAGCGCAGGGCCAGTACACTACGTCCGATGCCGCCACGCTCCGACATTCACATCCCGCTCTTCCCCTCTGGCGTGGGCTCGGTCTCCGAGACCGACCCCGATCAGGCGGTGGCCGCGATCTTCGCGCGCTACTGGCGCATGCCATTTTGGCCCCAACTTCCCAACCGCACGCCCTTGGA
>JAPUIR010000067.1 GCA_027296805.1 Chloroflexota bacterium
AGCGCCTCGATCACTTCCGCGTCGGACCACGCCCGGGCCTCCACGACAGGCGGCACGACGAACAGCGCGAACTCTCCGCGCGGCGATTGGAAATGCTCCACCGCCTCCGCCGGCGACCCCTCCCAGACCTCCTCATGCAATTTCGTCAGCTCCCGTCCGACGACCAGCCTCGCCGCTGGCAGCACCTCGGCCAGCGCCGCCAGCGTCGCTCCGATCCGGTGCGGCGACTCGAACACGATCGTGGGCTCGCCCAGCTCCGCGATCCGTGCGAACACCGTGCGACGCTCCCCCGCCTTCCGAGGCGCGAACCCGATCGACCGGAACGTTCGGCCCCATACCCCAGCCACTGAGATCAGAGCCGCCACCGTCGACGGTCCCGCCACAGGCACGACACGCACCCCTGCCTCCCGCGCAGCACGCACCAAGTCCTGTCCCGGGTCCGACAGGCCGGGAGTGCCCGCATCGCAGATCAGTGCGACATCCTGCCCAGCGCTGAGCGCTGCGATCAGCCTTCCGGTCGTGCGGGATCGATTGCGGTCGTTGTACGGCGTCGGGCGTTTCGACACCCCGATGTGGCGCAGGAGCTTCCGCGCCAGGTCCGAGCTCTCCGCCGCGATCACGTCCGCCTCGCCCAATACCCTGGCGGCTCGCGGCGTCAGGTCCTCCAGGTTGCCGATCGGCGTCGCGACGATGTACAGGGTGCCCGGCACCACCGCAGTATATCGGCCTCCGCTCCAAGCCTTGCCCGTCGACTGACCGGCCACCACACTGCGGGCGGAGGTAACCATGAGCGATCAGCCCTTCTCCCTCGATGGCCACGTTGTCCTGGTCAGCGGTGCCGGGCGCGGCATGGGCTTCGAGACGGCCAAGCTGGTTGCCCGGCTCGGCGCAACCGTCGCCATGACCTCGCGCACCCAGGAACAACTCGAGGCTGCCGCCCAGTCCATCAGCGATACCGGTGGCGACGCGCACGCCTTCCGATTCGATGTCGGCGACGTGGATCACCACAATGACCTCCTCGACCAGGTGGAAGCGCAATGCGGCCTCCTCACCGACCTCGTCAACGTCGCCGGCGTCAGCCCCAACCTGGAGCGCGCGGAGCGCCTCAACCCCGAGCAGTACGACGAGATTATGGACATCAACGGCCGCGGCACCTTCTTCATCTCCCAAGCGGCGGCCCAGCGCTGGATTCAGCGCGGCGTCGGCGGCTCAATCGTCACCGTCTCCTCGGTCAGCGCCGAGCATGGCCTGCCTCGCAACTCCGTCTACGCCATGAGCCGGGCCGCCGTCCAAGCCATGTCCAAATCGATGGCCGCCGAGTGGGGCTTCGCCCTCGAAGCGCCCATCCGCGTCAACTGCGTCGCCCCCGGCTTCATCGACACGCAGTTCATCGGCGACCTGCCCCCCTGGTACGTCAAGAAGACCCAGGACCACACCGCACTCCGACGCTGGGGCCGCGCCGAGGAGGTTGCGGGCGCCGTCGCCTACCTCCTCTCCGACCTCGCCTCCTTCGTCACTGGCGAGGTGATCGCCGTCTCCGGCGGCTACGGCCTCTGGTCGCTCGACCCCGCTCCCAAGAAGAGCTAAGCACGAGCGCACGACCCGCTACGAAGGCTCCGAACCAGGTCCAGCTCGCCTCGTATACTCCCCAACGGACGCAGGGAGGATCACCGTGGCCCAGTCGAAACCCGGTTTGAAACCGAACCCTAGCTCTGAATGGCCCGAGCCGTTCGTCGCGGCGGCCGTGCAGGCCCCGCCCTCCATCGGCGACCTCGCGACCGGCGTCGACCGCGCCGTCGACCACATCCGTTCCGCCGCCAAAGAGGGCGCGCGTCTCATCGTCTTCCCCGAGACCTGGCTGCCCGGCTATCCCTATTTCCACGGCTACCCGCGCGACCCCGGCTTCCGCGATCTTTACGACAGCCTCTTCGTCAACTCCGTCACCGTGCCCGGTCCCCAGATCGACCGCATCGCCGCCGCCGCCAAACGCGCCAAGGCCACGGTCGTCATCGGCGTCAACGAGCGGGATGAGCAGGGCGGAACGCTCTACAACACGCTGGTCTACATCGGTGCCAATGGGAAGCTGCTGGGCAAGCATCGCAAGCTCGTCCCCACCCTCTCGGAGCGGCTGATCTGGGGCCGTGGCGACGGCTCCGACCTCGACGTCTACGACTCCGACGTCGGCCGCCTCGGCGGTCTCATTTGCTACGAGCACCAGATGGCCCCGGCTCGCTACGCGCTCGCCGGCTTGGGCGCACAGATTCACGCCTCTGTCTGGCCTGGCTACGACTTTCTCCACCCGATCGTGGACGCCGCCACCCGCCACCTCTCCTACGAGAACGCCTGCTTCGTCGTCGTGGCGCGCGAGGTCATGTCGCCCGACCGACTCCCGCCCGGTACGCCTCTTGCCGAGGAGCCGATCTGGGACATGCATGGCGGCAGCGCCATCATCGCGCCCGGCGGCAAATACCTGGCGGGCCCCGTCTTCGACGAGGAGACCACCGTCTACGCCGAGATCGACCTGCGCTCCACGATCGAATCCAAGCGCTGGGTCGACTCGGTGGGCCACTACGCCCGCCCCGACGTCTTCCAACTCCAGTGGGACAAGTCCCCCAAGCAGCCCCTCCTCATCCACGATGGCTCCGGCGCCAGTGCCTAGCGGCCCGCTCGACGCCATCACCGACGTTCCCGGCATCAAGGTCGGCCACTGGACCGATCGCCGCCGAGCGACCGGCTGTACCGTCGTCCTCGCCCCAGACGGCGCCTCCCCCGGCTACACCAACCCCGGCGGCGCCCCCGGCACAATCGATACCGACCTCCTCCGCCCCGAGAACCGCATCCCTCTTGTCCACGCCGTCCTCCTCAGTGGGGGCAGCGCCTACGGCCTGGAGGCGGCCGCCGGCGTGCGCGCCCAGCTCCGCGACGACGGCATCGGCTTTGGCATGGGCGAGGGCATCACGCTCATGCCCATCGTCGTCGGCGCCATCGTCTTCGATCTCGGCCTCGGCTCCGGCAGCGCCTATCCCACGATCGAGAGTGGCCGTCGCGCGGTCCGCCGCGCGAAGGGCGGACGTGTCGAGCAAGGCTCTGTCGGCGTCGGCACGGGCTGCACCGTCGGCAAGCTCGGTGCCCGCGACCGCTGGATCAAATCTGGCCTGGGCACCGCCTCCGTTCGACACTCATCCGGCCTCGTCGTCGGCGCGATCGTCGCCCCCAACGCCGTGGGCGACGTTTACGACCCCGACACCGGCGAACTGCTCGCCGCTCCACGCGGCAACCGCCGCGGCTCGATGACCCCCGCCAACGAACTCCTCCTGCGAAAGCCGCTAGCGGATTACCTCGCCGAGGCCGATCAGATGCGCCGCACCCAAGCCGGCATTGCCGACGTGCCCACCAACACGACCATCGGCTGCGTCGCCACCAACGCCCGCCTCACCAAAGCGGAGGCGACCCGACTCGCGATCATGGCCAACGATGGCCTCTCTGCCTCCATCCGTCCCGCCCATACCCCCGCCGACGGCGACACGATCTTCGCCCTCGCCACCGGCGAACTCGATCTCCCCGTGGACCAAACACCGAACCTACTCACCCTCCTTGGCTCCATGGCCGCGACCGCCGTCGGCCGCGCCATCGTCAACGGCATCAACAGCGCCACCGGCCTCGCCGGCGTCCCCTCCGCTCGTGAGTGGCGCTCCCGCCCCAGGCGATCCCGCCCTCGAACTGGCTGAGGCTTCCGTCCAAGGATCGGATGCGCGAGCATGGGGCCGCCCGGAGGACACCGCGCATGACGACTGAACGCCCCGATCGGCCCTTTATCCTCGTCACCAACGACGACGGCATCGAAGCCGACGGTATCTGGTACCTCGCCGAGGCCCTGCTCGAAGTCGGCGACGTCATGATCTGCGCCCCCGCCTTCCAGCAGTCGGGCACAGGCACTTCCTTCACCCTCCACCGCGACCTCCACTCGGAGCGCGTCCAGAGCCGTGTCGAGGCGATCGACGCCTACCAGGTCGATGGCACGCCCGGCGATGCTGTCACCGTCGGGCTGCGGCAGTACGCCAAACCGCGCCGGGTGCACATGATCGTGTCGGGCCTCAATCCCGGCGCCAACCTTGGGCGCGACGCCATCCACTCCGGCACCGTGGGTGGCGCCATGCAAGGCCATCACCGCGGCCTGCCCTCCCTCGCCGTCTCCCTCGCCTCCATGGAGTTCGACCACATGCGCGCGGCCGCTGCAGTCGGCGCGCGTATCGCGGGCCGCCTCTGGGACTCGGGCAACACCGCCTTCCTCAACGTCAACATCCCTAACCGGCCCTTGTCGGAGCTCAACGACCTCCAGGTCACGCGCATGGCCCAGGCCAGCGTCCAGAGCCTGATCGAAGAGGTCGACGAGTCCGGCCGCATCACGCGGCGTCTCGTCCACCGCGACGACTTCCGGGTTCAGGAGGGCACCGACGCCTGGGCGGTCCGCAACGGCATCATCTCCGTCACTCCCATCCACACCGACCTCACTGCCCACCACATCCTCGATTCCACCCTCGCCCTCTTCTCCGAAGGCTTTACTCTGCCCTCCGCCTGAATCCTGCGTGATAACATCGCGATGGCGGCGGGCGTGCGGCTCTCTGGGCGCGGGCCCCCGGCGGCGACGGAGGAATCCTGATGTCCGGCCATTCCAAGTGGTCCCAAATCAAGCGCAAGAAGGGCGCCAACGACGCCAAGCGCAGTCAGCTCTTCACCAAAGTCGGACGTGAAATCACCGTTGCCGCCCGCTCCGGTGGCCCCGACCCCGACGTCAACTCCACTCTCCGCATGGCAATCAGCAAGGCGCGCCAGGCTAATATGCCCAAGGCCAACGTTGACCGCGCCATCGAGCGCGCCGCCAGCTCCTCCGACGCCGACAACTTCCACGAGATCCGCTATGAGGGCTACGGCCCCGGCGGCGTCGCTCTCCTCATCGAGACACTCACGGACAACCGCAATCGCACTGTCTCCGAAGTCCGCTCCACCCTCACCAAGGCCGGAGGCAACATGGCGGAGGCCGGCAGCGTCGCTTGGAACTTCAGCCAGCGTGGCGTCATCACCATCGACATCGAGTCCGACGACGACCCCGACCAGATCGGACTCGAGGCCATCGACGCGGGGGCCGAAGACGTCGAGGTCGAGGACACACTGATCGAGGTCTTCACCGCGCCGCGCGACACGGAGTCCGTCCGCCACGCCCTCGAGGAGGCCGGCGTCGCCATCAGTGCCGCGGAGGTGACCTGGCATCCAGGCACCACCGTGGAGCTCGAGGACGCCAAGGCGCGCAGCCTCCTCAAGCTGATCGATTCCCTCGAAGACCTCGACGACGTCCAAAACGTCGCCACCAACGCCGACTTCCCTGAATCGGTCTTCGCGGAAGTCGAAGCCTGAGCCCGCCCGGAGGTATCCCATCCGCGTTCTCGGCGTCGATCCTGGGCTCAAGATCACCGGCTGGGGCATGTTCGTCCTCAGCGACTCTCAGATCGGCACCCGCACCGGGTCGATCAAACTCCCGGCCCGCCTCGACACCGCCTTCCGCCTGCGAGCCATCGTGGAACAACTCACGGAGGTGATCGACCAGCACCACCCCGATGTCGTGGCGGTCGAAAGCCCCTTCGTCAAAAGCAACGTCCGGGCCGCGCTCGCCCTCGGGCGCGCGCAGGCCGCTGCCTTCATCGCCGCCGCCCTCCGCGACCGTCCCGTCTTCGAATACGCCCCCAGAGAGGTGAAGCTCGCCGTGGCGGGCGACGGCAACGCCGACAAGGAAGTCGTCGCCGCCGCCCTTGCCCTCGAACTAGGCCTCGAACGAGGCCTCGAACCGGGCGTCGCCGCGCCACCCACCCTCCTCGATGAATCCGACGCCCTCGCCGTGGCCTATTGCCACTACCTGCTTACGAGGGACAAGCAGCTTGCAAGCGACGAATTGCTGACTCGGGACCAGCTCAAAGCGGCGGCGGAATGATCTCTCGCATCCGCGGCACCGTGAGCCGGTGGGACAGCGAGGCCCAGACCATCGAGATCGATGTCGGCGGCCTCAGCTATCAGGTCGCGCTCCCTACCTTCACCTGGCGCGCCCTGGAGGAAGCCCGACCCGAAGGCGAGATCGAACTCTACACGTACTACCACGTCGCCGAGCGCAATCCCACGCCCGTGCTCGTCGGCTTCACCCGTCCCGTCGAGCGAGAGTTCTTCAAGAAGTTCCTCACCGTGCGCGGTATGGGCGTGGGCAAAGCCCAGAAGGCCCTCTCCACCTCCATCTCCACGATCGCCCGCTGGATCGAAGACGGGGACGAAGCCGCTCTCCGCGCGCTGCCCGGCGTCGGCCCGCGTCAGGCGGGCCAAATCGTGGCACAACTGCGCGGCAAAGTCGTCGAAGAGGCCCTCCTGCGCGACGAGCAATTCACGACCGGCCCCGGCGGCGCCGAGCCTATCGCACACGAGCGAGTCCTGGCCGAGGCCATCACCGCCTTGCAAGGGCTCGGCTATCGCTCGCAGGAAGCCCGCTCCCTCGTCGACGACGCCGTCTCCCACCTCGACCTCGAACAGCCCCTCGGCCTGGAGGCCATCTTGCGCGCCGTCCTCCGCAGCCAGGCCCCAGAATCCTGAGCTCATCCGGGTGCCTCGGGGGTTAACCCCTTTGCCTCGCGACCCTCGGGAGGCCGCCTCTCCCCTGTAAACTCAACCCAACGTTCCGGTCACGGTGCACACCCTGGAGATCCGAGTGTCAGACAGCTTCGAACTCGTCTCCGACTTCGCTCCGCGCGGCGATCAGCCGGAGGCCATCGAGAATCTGATCAAGGGCCTGCGCGACGGTCACCGCGAGCAGACCCTGCTCGGCGTCACCGGCTCCGGCAAGACCTTCACCATGGCCAACGTCGTCGCCGCCGTGAACCGGCCCACCCTAGTTCTCGCACACAACAAAACCCTCGCCGCGCAGCTCGCCTACGAGTTCAAGGAATTCTTCCCCAACAACGCCGTCGAGTTCTTCGTCTCCTACTACGACTACTACCAGCCCGAGGCCTACGTCCCCCGCAGCGACACCTACATCGCCAAAGAGTCCGACATCAACGAAGAGATCGACCGGCTGCGCCACGCCGCCACCCGTGCGCTGTTCGAGCGCCGCGACGTCCTCATCGTCGCTTCCGTCTCCTGCATTTACGGCCTCGGTGAGCCGGAGGAATACCAGTCCATGGTCCTCGGCTTGAAGAAGGGGCAGCACGCCCCCCGCAACCAGATCCTCCGCCGCCTCGTCGACCAGCAGTACGAGCGCGACGAGATGACCCTCACCCGCGGCCGCTTCCGCATCCGCGGCGACACCCTCACCATCTTCCCCGCCTACGAAGAGCTCGCCGTCCGCATCGAGTTCTTCGACGACCAGGTCGAGCGCATCGTGGAGCTGGATCCCCTGACCGGCGAACTCCTCGCCGAGCGTGACCGCGTCGACATCTATCCCGCCAAGCACTTCGTCACCACGGAGGAGCGCATGGAGGCGGCCGTCCAAGACATCGAATCGGAACTCGTGGAGCGCCTCAAGGAATTCCGCGACGAGGGCAGGATCCTCGAAGCCGCCCGTC
>JAPUIR010000068.1 GCA_027296805.1 Chloroflexota bacterium
GGAGGGGATCGCGGATCTGCGGGACGAGTCCGACCGCCATGGCCTGCGGGTGGCGGTGGAATTGAAGCGCGACGGGAACGTGGCGCTGACGCTGGCGAAACTGTTCAAAATGACGCCGCTGCAGACGTCGTTCAACGCCAATATGGTCGCGCTGGTGGAGGGGCGGCCGCGGCGCATCTCGCTCAAACAAGCGCTGCAGGCCCACATCGATCACCGGCGGGAGATCATCCGGCGGCGGACCGAGTTCGACCTGGAGAAGGCACGCGACCGCCACCACATCGTGGAGGGCCTGCTCAAGGCGATCGAAAAGATCGACCCGATTATCAAGGCAATCCGGGCGGCGGAGTCGGCGGATGCCGCCAAGCAGGCCTTGCAGGGCCGGCCGTTCTTGCTCAGCGAGCGCCAGGCGCAAGCGGTGCTGGACATGCAGCTGCGACGGCTGGCGGCCTTGGAACGCGGGAAGCTGGAGGAGGAGTTCCAGGAGCTGAGCGAGACGATCACGTATCTGGAGGGGTTGCTGGCTGACAGCAAGAAGATCGACACGCTGATTGCGGAGGACGTGACGGAGTTGACCGAGCTCTACGCGGGCGAGCGTCGGACGGCGATCGTGGCGCAAGATGTGGCCGACTTCAACGTGGAAGACCTCATCGCGCACCAGGCGGGCGTGATCTCCGTCAGCGAGGACGGCTACATCAAGCGGGTGCCCTTGGAGACGTACCGAGCGCAGCACCGCGGGGGCAAAGGGGTGAAGGGGATGGCGACACGGGATGCGGATCTCGTGCGGGACCTGTTGGTGGTTGATACGCATGACTCGCTGCTGATGTTCACCGACAAGGGTCGCGTCTTCAGTCTCAAGGGCCACGAGGTGGAGGAGCGCTCGCGGGAGGCGCGGGGCCTGCCCCTGCGCAATCTGATCCAGATCGACGCGAACGAGCAGGTGACGGCGATCGTGCCAGCGACGGACTTCACGCACGACTTCATCCTGATCGCGACCGAACAGGGGCAGATCAAAAAGACGCCGCTGGCGGAGTTCGCCAATGTGCGACGTGCGGGGTTGGTGGCGTTCAACATCGGCAGCGACGACAAGCTGGTCCGCGCGACCTACGCGCACGAAGGCGACGATGTGATCGTGATGACGAAGGCGGGGCTGGCCGTGCGCTTCCCGGTCGACTCGTTGCGCAGCGCGTCGCGCTCCAGTGGCGGGGTACGGGCGATTCAGGTGCCGGCGGGAACCGGCCTCGTGGGGGTGGAGGCGGTCCAGCCGGACGCACAATTCCTCACCGTGACGACACGCGGCTTCGGCAAGCGCACGAAGGAGCAGGAGTACCCGCGTAAGGGGCGGGGGGGCAAGGGCATGATCGCGCACAAGGTGACGGAGAGGACGGGTCCGGTGGTGGCGCTGCACCAAGTGACGGGCGACGAAGAGGTGGTGTTGATCGCGGAGGGTGGCAAGTTCCTGCGCACCAGCGTGGAGCAGATCGCGGCCGTGGGACGCTCGACCCAAGGGGTGAAGGTGATGACCACGGATAAGGATCGGGTCGCGGCGGTCGCGGTGGTGGATATGAGCCGCACATTTGGCGAGAAGCCCGCCCTGAATGCGCTGGCCACGGTGCCTGAGCCCGATACGCCAGCCACGAAGAAGGCAGCCACACCCGGCAAGGACGCCGCGAAGGCGAAAGAGTCAAGCAAGGCCGAGAAGCCGTCGCGGGCAGGCAAGAATTCGACTCGCAACGGCAAGAAGTAGCCGTCAGTAGCCCAGCTCGCGGCTGACGATGTTGCGCAGCGGTTGATCGGCGACATAGCGCGCCAAGTTGTCGACGAAGATCTCGGCGGCGTGCGCAAGGTAGTCGGGCATGTTGCCGCTGTTGTGGGGCGTGATGATGAGGTTGGGCGTGTGCCAAGAGGGGTCGTCGGGGGGAAGTGGCTCAGGCACCGTGACGTCGGTGTAGACGGCGGCGATCGACCCGGCGCTGAGTGCCTCGTGCATCGCCGCCCAATCGATCACGGGGCCGCGCGCGATGTTGACGAGCATGGCCGAGGACTTCATTGCCTCGAACTCGGCGGCGCCGATCAGGCCGTGGGTCCCGTCGGTGTAGGGGACGCAGAGGGCCACGTAGTCGGCCTGCGCTAGGACTTCGTGCAAAGCGTTCATCGGGAAGAGGGCGTCGACGTTGGGGGCGCTCGCGCCGGGCTGCGCGGACCGCCGGGTGGCGATTACCCGTGCGCCGAAGGCCTGGCTGAGGCGAGCGACCTCGCTGCCGATCGCGCCCAGGCCGATCACGGCGACGGTCGATCCGCGCACATTGGTGACCCCGTATCGTTCCCAGCTCGCGCGTCGTTGCAGGTCGAACGCATGGGGCATCTGTTTCGCATGCATGAGGAAGAAGGAGAGCACCCACTCGCCGATCGGGGTCGCGTGGAGGCCGCTGACGTTGGTGATCGTCACGCCCTCCGGCGGGTTGGCACGGAGGAGGCGGTCCGCGCCAGCGGAGGCGAGCTGGATCCAGCGCAAGGGACCGCCCGCAGGCGGGAAGTGCATGCCTTCCCAGGTGAAGGAGAACCAGATCTCGGCGCCGCCCAACACCTCCTCGATCTCGCGGTCGGCCGCGGCTTCGTCCAAGTCGGCGCCGGGGTTTCGCTCCAGATCGGCGCCCGGTGCATCGAGACGGCGTCCCGCGTTGCGGCTGAGGACGTCAAGACGGATGCGTTCGTCGACGTCACGGATCCGTGCCTGGGCGCTTGCGGGGATGGGGAGGGCGGACGCGACTCGGATCTCGTGGGCCATTGCCTGATGATACCCGTGTTCGACAGAGCCTCCAGCCGCGCAGCCATATACTTGACCCATGACTAGGGCCCGGCCTCGCAGTCCCGACGACGAACATGTTTCGACGGGCGACCCTGTCCAATGGAGCGTGTCGACGGGCTCCGCCGACGCCACGCGGGAGCTGGGGCGGTTGCTGGGAGAGCTGGCGCAGCCGGGCACAGTCGTGCTGCTCTCGGGTGAGTTGGGTGCGGGTAAGACCGTCTTCGCGCAGGGGGTGGGAGCGGGACTGTCGACGCCCGGCGTGGTGAATAGTCCGACCTTTGTGCTGGTCAACGAGCATCTGGGAGGGCGCTTGCCCTTGCTGCACGCTGACCTCTACCGCCTGTCGGAGTCGAGTGAGGTGGAGGAGTTGGCCTTACACGAGGTCGCGCTGGATGGGGTGCTGCTGGTGGAATGGCCGGAACGGGCGCCCGGGATGCTGCCCACCGACCGCATCATTCTCCGGATCGAGAACGGGGAGGATCCCGACCAGCGATCGCTCCTCTGGTCGGCCACAGGCGCGTGCGCGTCCGCGGTGCTTCGTGGTGTCCGCGTGCGGAGTCGCTGAGCGATGGAGCTGGCGATCGACTCCGTGGGGCAGGTGTCCAGCGTTGCGGTGAGTGAGCGTGGGCGGGTGCTGGCGGAGATTACCTGGCCGACTGGGCGACGGCACACGCCGACGCTGGTCCCGCAGATCGACGCGGTCTGTACGGCGGCTTCGATTGAGCGGGAGTCGCTGGAGGCGGTGTTCGTCGACGTTGGGCCCGGCGCCTATGGGGGGATCCGGGCGGGGATGGCCGCGGCGGCGGCGATCTGTGTCGCGCGAGGCCTGCCGGCCGTGGGATTGAGCCGCTTGGAGATCGAGGCGGCGGCGCATGCGGTCGCGGCTGGGCCGATCGTTGCGCTACACAACGCGGGCCGGGGGCAGTGGGCCGTGGGGGTCTACACGGGACCCGCGGCGCATTGGCGGGAGGAGGCGGAGCCCGGGCTGGTCACGCTGCCGGAGCTAGCGCGGCAGCTGGCGGCGCTGGGGGAGGTGGGGGTGTTATGCGGCGAGGTCGCGGGGTTGGGGGAGGACGTCATCGGGCATCTGTCGCAGTTGGGCTGGACCGTGGGCGGTGCGGCGGCGAGTATGCGCCGGGCGGGGCTGCTGGCGGAATTGGCCTGGCGGATCCTCGATCGGGGTCAAGCGGCCGGGCAAAGCTTCGCGCCGGCGCGACTGGAACCGCTCTATCTGCGGGAGCCTGCGATCGGCCCGCAACAGCCGGTGGTGGGAGCGCCGTTCCCGCTGGGAACAAGTGCCCTGGAGACGACCGAGTGAGTGTGGAAC
>JAPUIR010000069.1 GCA_027296805.1 Chloroflexota bacterium
TCGTCAACTGGCCCAGCGACCTCTACACCGACCCCCAGCTCAGCCACCGCGAGTTCTTCGTCACGCTCGACCACTCCGTCATGGGCCCCACCCCTTACGACGGCCTCGTGACGCAGTTTTCCGCTACCCCCGGCGCGCTGCGCAAGGCTGGACCCTGCTTGGGCGAGGACACCCAGCACGTCCTCAGCGATATCCTTGGACTTAGCGACGCCGAGATCGAAGAGTTGGCGCTCGCGGGCGCGCTGAGTTGACTCGCTGGCCCGCGCAGCCGACCGCCGGTAACCTACGCGGGCAAGAAGGCCCGATCGAAAAAGGAACGTCCATGAACGAACGAACGATGCGTGGCGAAGTCGCCGTTGTCGGCATCGGCGAAACGACCTACTACAAGCGCGGCCAATCGCCCGACGCCGAATTCAAGCTCGGCATCGAGGCCATCCTCAAGGCCTGCGACGACGCCGGCCTCGATCCCCGCGACATCGATGGCTTCGCCTCCTACAGCAACGATCGCAACGATCCGCCGCGCCTGGCCGCGGCGCTCAACCTCAAAGAGCTGCGCTTCTCCAATATGCAGTGGGGTGGTGGAGGGGGTGGCGGATCGGGCGCCGTCGGTAACGCCGCCGCCGCCGTCGCCACCGGCTACGCCGACTGTGTCGTCGTCTTCCGCGCCCTCGCCCAGGGCCAGTTCGGGCGCTTCGGCCAAGGACCGCGCATCCCCACGGTCCAGGGCCGCATGGCCTACACGGCTCCCTACGGGTTGTTGTCACCCGCGCAGAGCTTCGCGATGCGCGTCAATCGACTCTTCCACGACACCCCCGTGGGCCCCGAGACGCTCAAAGCAGTTTCGCTGGCCTCCTACCACCACGCGCAGCAGAACCCGCGCGCCGTCATGTACGGCCGCCCGCTCAGCTCTGAGGACTACGACAACTCTCGTTGGATCGTGGAGCCGTTCCACCTCTTCGATTGCTGCCAAGAGAACGACGGCGCCGCCGCGCTCATCCTCATGTCCGCCGACCGCGCCAAGGACTTTAAGCAGGTCCCGGCCTACATCCTCGGCGTCGCGACCGGCGTCCCCGTGCGCGCCGCTGCGGGCGTCCACAACGCCGTCGACTACGCCACCTCCAACTTCAAGTCCGTCGCGCCGCACATGTACGAGATGGCCAAGATGTCGCCCTCCGACGTGCAAGTCGCCCAGATCTACGAGAACTTCACCGGCGGCGTCGTCATGAGCATCATCGAACACGGCCTCTGCACCTACGAAAACGCCAACGAGGTGCTCACCTTCGACAACCTCGTCGCCCCCGGCGGCAAGCTGCCCCTCAACACCAGCGGCGGCAACCTCGCTGAGTGCTACATGCACGGCCTCGAGTTGCAGGTCGAGGCCGTGCGCCAGATCCGCGGCCAGTCGACCAACCAAGTGCCGGACATCGACGTCTCTCTCGTCGCCTCCGGCCCCATGGTCGAGCCGGTCAGCGATGTCCTCTTCGGATCGGAGGCCACCCTGTGACCACCACCGAGCCGCAGACCACGACCGATGCCTACCTCCCAGCCGGCCTCGCCACCCCCGCCGCCCAGCGCGACGGCCTGGACGCCCCCTACTGGGAAGGCGCCCGCGACGGCAAACTCATCGTGCAGCGCTGCAACGCCTGCCGGGAGTTCCAGTGGGGGCCCGAATGGGTCTGCCATCACTGCCACTCCTTCGATCTGGGCTGGGAAGAGGTCGAGCCCCGCGGCAACGTCTACTCCTGGGAGCGAATCTGGCATCCCGTCCACCCCGCGCTGACCGACGCCTGTCCCTACGTCGTCGTCCTGGTGGAGCTGCCCCAGGCCGGCAACATCCGTATGGTCGGCAACCTGCTCGGTCGCCCCCTCGACGCCGTCGAGATCGGCTCCCCGGTCGACGCCGTCTTTGAGCACCACGCCGACGCGGACGACCCCTTCACCTTGGTTCAGTGGCGCCGCAGCGAGTAGTCACTCCCGCCGCCCCGCGCACAGAGAGGAAGGCCCGCCATGACCGCGACCGAAGGCCAACCCGCTCCCTCCTTCACTCTCCAAGACCAGAACGGCGACTCCATCTCGCTCGACAGCCTCAGCGGCTCCGGCGTCGTGCTCTTCTTCTATCCCAAGGCCTTCACGCCGGGCTGTACCACCGAGGCCTGTGACTTCCGCGACAGCCACGTCCCACTCGAGCAGGCGGGCTATCGCGTCTTCGGCGTCAGCCCGGACCCCGTCGCGCGCCTGGCCGACTTCCAAGCCGAGCACGGCCTCCCCTACCCCCTCCTCTCCGACCCCGACCACGAGGCGGCGGAGAGTTACGGCGCTTGGGGGAAGAAGACGAACTACGGCAAGGAATACATGGGCCTCATCCGTTCCACCTTCGTCATCGATGGCGACGGCGTGCTTACCGGGGCCTATCGCAATATTCGCGCCAAGGGTCATGTCGCGCGCCTGCGGGCAGACCTGCTCGGCGAGGACTAGCGCCGCCCCGCTCCGGTATTCTCCCGCTCCGGCATGGCGCGTCGTCCGACCACGGAGGAACTAATGTCAGACTCGATCAGCTTCGGCCTCACCCTTCCCCAGCGCGGGGCGCTCTTCGGCGCCACCACCATCCGCGAGCTGCTGGACCTCACCCAAGAAGCCGACGCCAACCCCCTCTTCGACTCCGTCTGGGTCGGCGACAGCCTCATGGCGAAGCCGCGCCCGGAGTCGCTCACCCTGCTCGGCGCCCTCGTCGGCGTCACTGAGCGCCTCACCCTGGGCGTCGGCTGCATGGCTTCCTTCCCCGTGCGCGACCCCTTCGTCTTCGCCTACCAGTGGGCCAACCTCGACTTCATCTCCGAGGGGCGCATGCTGCTGGCGGCCTGCACCGGCATCGTGCGCGGCGGGGCCAGCGCCGCCGAAGGCGCCAACTGGGGCGTCCTCGACAAAGAACGCGCCGCCCGTTTGGAGGAGAACATCGAAATCGTGCGTGCCCTCTGGGCGGGCGGCAAGTTCACCCGCGAGGGACGCTGGCAATCGCTCCAAGACGCCTTCATCGAGCCCCTTCCCATCCAGGATCCCTGCCCCGTCTGGATCGCCTCCAACCCCTTCCCCTCCGAGAGCCAGCCCCAGGTCTGGGAGCGCGCCCTGCATCGCGTCGCCCGCATGGCCGACGGCTGGATGACCGTGCAGATGTTCCCCGGCATGTTCAAGACCAACTGGAGCAAGATCGAAGGCTTCCTCGCCCAGGAGAACCG
>JAPUIR010000007.1 GCA_027296805.1 Chloroflexota bacterium
TCCTTATCAGGTGGTCGTCAAGCAGTACTCCAGCGGCATCTGCCACAGCCAGCTTCATCAGATGCACAATCCCCGCTCCGGCCCGGCGGTCCTCGGCCACGAGTCGACGGGGGTGGTGCTGGCCGCGGGCAAGGAGGTGACGCACGTCAAAGAAGGCGACCGCGTCATGGTGACCTGGGTGCCGCGCAGCGAAGAGGCGGCCCAGCGACGGGCGGAGTCGGCCAGCTTGCAACTGAGCGACGGCACGACGGCGACATCGCGCAACGTGTTCACGTGGGCGGACCACACCATCGCCGACGAGCAATACATCGTCTCCCTGCCCAACGATGTGCCGACCGATGTGACGTCGATCATTGGCTGCGCGGTGATGACGGGCTCCGGCGCGGTCTATCACACGGCCGGCGTGCAGGAGGGGCAGAGCGTCGCCATCTTTGGGGTGGGGGGCGTGGGACTGTCGGCGGTGGTCGCCGCGAAGGTGATCGGCGCGGATCCGATCATTGCGGTCGACGTCGATGACGCGAAGCTGGAGTTTGCGAAGAAGCAAGGCGCGACGATCGGTGTGAACGCCTCCAAGGTCGACGCGGTGGAGGAGATTCGGCGGCTGACCGTGAACGACTCCGAGCGCGACATGTTGCAGGCGCCGGTCGCCGGGGTCGACTTCGCCTTCGACTGCATCGGCCACAAGGTGACGATGGAACAGATCGTTCCGGCCGTGCGCCCGGGTGGCTTCGGCACCTCGACAGGCGGCGTGGCGGTGCTGGTCGGAGTGCCGCAGACGACGGTCGAGTTGGACGCGCGCGACCTGCTGGTCAACGAGAAGAAGTTCATCGGCAGCATCGGTGGGTCGTGCCGGCCGGATCGGGACTTCCCGATGTTCCTGCGCTGGTTCAAGGAGGGCGACCTCGACCTCGAGGCGATGGTCACCCAGCGCTACGAACTCGACCAGATCAACGAAGCGACGGATGCCCTGGCGCGTGGCGAGATCGCTGGACGCTCGATCATGGAGTTCGCGAAGCCGTAGGTCGCCTTCCGCTCAAGCCAGGATCAGAGGGATCCGCATCTCGCTGGGGCTGAGACCGGCATGGAAGCCTCTCAGCCCCGCGTTCCCGTCGGGCTGGTAGACGAGCACGTCGGGGCCGGGCGCAAGCGCGATGTAGTCGCCGATGCGCGCCCGGGCCGTGGCGCCCAGGCTCCCGGGCCCGAAAAGTTGGAGTTGCTCGGCCTCGGTGCTGGTCAGCAGGGCGAAGGCGTGACCGAAGCGCTCGCGAAACGCCGCCTCGAACGCTCGCTCATGCCCCTGCTTGACGTGAAACATCGGCACGCGCGGCTCGCCCGAGAAGGGGACCGAGAGGTCGTCGAGCAGGGGGTCGTCCGGCTCCACGATGTGCTTGTGCGCGTCGGCGACTTCGAGGTGTCCGTGGTCGGTGCTGATGACGACACGGGTCCGTCCCGCTAGATCGGCGAGCGTAGCCGCGAGCGTCGCCACGGCGGTTTGTACACGCTCAAGCGCCGCGCGCACCTGCGGCGCGCCGTGACCGAACTCGTGTTCCGCCACGTCCACGTCGGGGACGTAGAGGTAGTGATAGGTCCGTCCCTTTGCGGCGGCGATCCAGCCGCTGATCGACTCGACCACTTCATCGAGCGAGTCGTAGCCCTCGCCCGTCGCAGGTCCCTTTTGGTAGGCGGTATAGACGGAACCCGCGATCCGGTCTGGGTGATAGGTGTGGGCGTCGGCGGTCATCGAGGCGAATGTTGTCGGGTGGGGGTAGACGACGTCCGGCGAGACGCCCAGCTCGTTCAACGGCTGCCGCGTCGTCCGCTCCACGAAGGGCAGGATGATGGCGGTACGACCCAGTTCGGGGAGGTGGGTGAACCAGGCAGGGATCGCGTGCTGGGCGGGCCAAGCGGCAGTGGCGATCGATGTCAGGGCGGCGGCGGTCGTCGAGGGGAAGACCGCCCGCAGTTCGCGCACGGTGTGTGCCGGGAAAAACGCGTCGGGGGCGATGGCGTCGATGAGGTTGCAGCCGAGGCCGTCGACCAAGACGAAGACGGTGTGCTGCGGCAGGTCGCCCTCGATGCGGAGATCGTCGATCAGCTTGCGTGCGTGCGGGCCGAGGTCCATCGGGGCGCCCGCGAGGTGGGCGAGGGCCGCGCCCAGATCGACGCTGGATGGTATCGCGGCATCGATAGGGTGCAGCAGCGTGCCATCGTCGAGGGCCGCCTGGATGCGCCCGACATCGCTCATCCCGCGCGCCCCGAGCGACACGACAGCTAGGCGCTGAGCGCGGCGACCGTGCCGTGGAGGACGAAGTCCGCGATCAGGCCTGCGACGGCTTCGGGTTCCTCAAGATCGGCGAGGTGACCGGCACCCGGCAGCGTGGTCAGTTCCGCGCCGGTGATCTTCGCCTGCCAGGCCGGGCCATGCGCGGCGGGTACGATCTGGTCCAGCTCACTGGTCGCGATCAAGGTGGGTGCGGTGATCCGTCCCAGGCGACGCTCGACACCGGTGTCAGGGATCGGCCAGAGGAATTTGGCGCCCGCCCGCAGATTGAGCATCTCGCCGACGAAGCCGTCGATGTCCTGCATGCTCTGGACGAGGAACTTCTCCCGGTTGTCGGGGTTGGCGAAGAGGACTTTGGTCGGCGCCATGGGGTGCTGGGCGAAGGGGTCCTCGCCTGGGGCGTCCTCCAGCCAAAGGCCCACGGGGTTGATGAGGGTGAGCTTGGTGACTCTGTCGGGATAGATGGCGGCCAGCTCCGCGGCCAGCCACGCGCCGATGCCGATGCCGGCCACGTTGACGCTCCCCACCCCCAGCGCGTTGAGCAGATCGCTGTTGTGCAGGGTGGCGTCCAGCGGCCCCTTGTCGAGCAGGGGCAGGTCGTCCTTGGCGGGACCCCAGCCCGGGGTGTAGGGAGCAATGACGTCAAAGGACTGGGCCAGCTTGTCGAGCGAGTCCTGCCAGCCCACCAGCCCCATGAGGTGATGGAGGTAGAGCAATGGTTCGCCGCTGCCCGCGCGGTAGTAGTGAACGGTAATGCCGTTGCCGGGCAGGATGATGGTCTGCAGGTCTGGCACGCTAGTCCCCTCCCGCCACGGGCTGCGCGGAGCGGATCCTGCGAGGCTCGACGGTCTTGTCGCTGGGCAAGGGGTGGGGCGACCACTTGTCTTCGTACTCGTCCCAGATGGGCCGCAGCCGTGGCATGACCTCGCGGGCGAACATCTCGGTGTTGTACTGCGTCTTGTCCACCGGCATGTCGCCAAAGTGCTGGAGCAGGACGAGGTGCCCCACCTTGAGGGTCTCGGCCAGGTGTTCCATCTGGGCGGTCACGCTGTCCGGGCTGCCTGCGACGATGAAGCCTTGGTCGATCAGCTCCTGCCAGGAGAGGCTGAGGGCGATCTGCGAGGAGGCCTGCGCCCCACCGACCTGCGCCGCGAGCCCGGCCCGGATCGTGGGCTCGGTGCGGTAGCCGGGCGCGTCCGCGAAGCCGGGGTAGACGTGGAGACAACGCTCGAAGAAGTAGCGCACATGCGGCTCATAGAGGCGCTGGGCCTCCTCGTCGGTCTCCGCGACGGCGACCTGCTGTGCGAAGGCGCCCTGGTAGGGGTTGAACTCGTGGCCCAACTCCTCCAGCCGGTTCCAGAAGCCTTGCATGAGCTGGGCGCCGCGCAGGTAACCCGAGAAGGAGAGGTAGGAGTAGTTGTAGTCGAACTCGGCGCAGAAGTCCCAGGTCTCAATGGAGCCGCCGCCGGGAATCCAGATCGGCGGTGGGTTCTGGATAGGGCGGGGCCAGATGTTCACGTAGCGGAGCTTGTTGTATTTGCCGTTCCAGGCGAAGACGTCCGGGTCGGCCCAGGCGCGGAGGATCAGGTCGTGGTTCTCGCGGTAGCGCTCGCGCAGCTCCGCCGGGTTCGATCCCACGGCGTAGTTGTCGTCCATGGAAGTGCCGACAGGGAAGCCGGAGATCAGGCGCCCGCCGGAGATCACGTCGATCATCGCCATCTCTTCCGCCACGCGCGTGGGCGGGTTGTAGAGCGCGATCGACTGCCCCAGGAGCAGGATGGAGACGTCCTTCGTGCGCCGTGCCAGCGTCGCCGCCATGAGCTGAGGCGAGGGCATCATCCCGTAGGCGTTTTGGTGATGCTCGTTGACGCCGAGCCCGTCGAAGCCGAGCTCGCCCGCGAACTCCAGCAGGTCGAGGTAGTCGTTGTAGACCTTGTGACCCTCGACGGGGTCGTAGAGGCGCGAATCGACGTCGACCCAGACGCTGCGGTTCTTTTCGGTGAAGTCCTCGGGCAGATGCGGCCAGGGCATCAGGTTGAACCAGTGGAATTTCATCCGTCGTTCCTTCCGCTGCGCGGGTGCGAGCTACGTTGCGCCATGGTATGGCACCGCGAAGTAGCTGGGCAGGCGTCGGCGCGCCTCGGGTCGCGACCTGACTGGCTCAGGAGAGCTGAGCCATCGCGGTCACCGCCGGGTCTTTGCAGGGCCCCGCCGACCTGCCTAGACTGCGGCGCGCCGGTTGGCGACACGACGGGAAAGGGCCTGACCCATGAGTGAACGTTTCCAGGACAAGGTGGTGGTGATCACGGGCGCTGCCGGGGGGATCGGACGCGAGACCGCGTTGCGCTTCGCGTCCGAGGGGGCGCACGTGGTGGCGGTGGACGTCGATCCGTCGCAGCTGGACGAGACGATGAAGGCCGTAAGCGATGCCGGCGGCGACGGGCTGCCGATCCGCGCCGATGTGACCCAAAGTTCGGATGTGGAGCGCTACGTCTCCGAGGCAGCGGCGCACTTTGGCGGTATCGACTATTTTTTCAACAACGCCGGGATCGAAGGCGCGGTCGCGCCGCTGACCGAATACCCCGAGGACGTCTTCCGCAAGGTCCTGGAGGTGAACGTGATGGGTGTCTGGCTGGGGATGAAATACATCGCGCCCGCGCTGCGCGAGCGAGGCGGAGGGGCGATCGTGAACACGGCCTCAACCGCGGGCTTGGGTGGGACGCCCACGCTGATCGCCTACGGCGCCAGCAAGCACGCCGTGGTGGGGATGACGAAGTCGGCCGCGCTTGAGCTGGCCGCTGACGGGATACGGGTGAACGCGGTCTGCCCAGGCCCCATCGAGACGCGGATGATGCGCTCGATCGAGCGCGGCTCGAACCCGGACGAGCCGGAGGCGGCCTACGAGGCGTTCCGCGAGACGATGCCGATCGGCCGCTACGGGACGCCGGCAGAGGTCGCGGCGCTGGTCGCCTTCCTCTGCAGTGACGATGCGTCCAACATCACGGGCGGGATCTACCCCGTCGACGGGGGCACCCGGGCGCGCTAAGCGCGGATTACTCGACCATCCAAGTGTTGCCGCCGCGCAGCAGGGCCACCAGATCGCCCTCGCCCCGGGTGGCCTTGGCGTCGGTGATCTGCTGGTCCAGAGCCTCGCCGTAGGTCGTGGTCTCCACTTGACGGAAGACCCCCACGGGAACGGGCATCTCCGGATAGGACATGAGCGCCAGCATGTTGGTGATGGAGGCGTCCTCGCGCCGTTCGTCGTGGATGAGAACGTCGGGCTCGCCGGCGTCAACGACTTCGAGGTGCGTGCCGCGCAAGGCGACTCCCTTCTCCCCTGAGTCGCCGAAGACCACGGGCTTGCCGTGCTCCAGGAACACCATGCGATCCGAGCGCACGGGCTTATCGGTGAAGTCGCGGAAGACGCCGTCGTTGAAGATGTTGCAGTTCTGTAGCACCTCGACGAAGGAGACGCCTTTGTGCCGCGCGGCTCGCTCCATGGTGGTGGTGAGGTGGGTGGGGTCCGTGTCGAAGGTGCGGGCGACGAAGCTTGCCCCAGTGACGAGGGCGAGCGGGACGGGCTTGAGTGGCGCCTCGATCGAACCCATGGGCGATGACTTGGTCGTGGTGCCGATGGCGGAAGTGGGCGAATACTGCCCCTTGGTCAGGCCGTAAATCTCGTTGTTGAAGAGGATGACGTTGAGATCGACGTTGCGGCGCATGACATGGAGGAAGTGGTTGCCGCCGATGCTGAGCGCGTCGCCGTCTCCGGTGATGACGAAGACCGTCAGGTCGGGGCGGGTCAGCTTCAGCCCGGTGGCGATGGTGGGAGCACGGCCGTGGATGCTGTGGAAGCCATAGGTGTTCATGTAGTAGGGGAAGCGGCTGGAGCAGCCGATGCCACTGACGAAGACGACCTTCTCTGTCGGTATCCCCAAGCTGGGCAGCATCTTCTGCATCTGCGCGAGGATGGAATAGTCGCCGCAGCCCGGGCACCAGCGGGTCTCCTGGTCGGACTGGAAGTCCTTCTTGGTCAGGACGGGAACGTCGGTGGAGTCGTCGGTGGTGACCATTGGTTTTTCCTTGTCCTGCCAACCCAGCCTCGCGGATGCAGGCCGGCCCTACGGATGCAGAATGGCGTCCCGGATCTCTACAGTCGTGAAGGGCTGCCCCGTGACCTTGTTCAGGCCCTGGGCGTCGACCAGGAACTCGGCGCGGATCAGAAGCCGCAGGTGCCCCAGGTTATTCTCCGGGATGAGCACGCGCTTGAAGCGCTTGACCACGTCGCCCAGGTTGCGGGGGAAGGGGTTGAGGTAGCGCAGGTGCGCGGTGGTGACCTCAGCGCCCTGCTCGCGAGCGAGGTTGGCGGCGGTCAGAATCGCGCCGTGGGTGCTGCCCCAGCCGAGCACCAGGAGCTCCCCCTCTTCGGGACCTTCCACCTCCAGCTCCGGGATGTCGTTGGCGATCCGCGCGACCTTTTCCGCTCGCAACTCGGTCATGTGTTGGTGGTTGTCGGGGTCGTAGGAGACATCGCCGGAGCCATCGGCCTTCTCCAGCCCTCCGATGCGGTGCTGCATACCCGGTGTGCCGGGTGGGGCGAACATGCGTGCGAGGGTCTCGGGGTCCCGGGCGTAGGGCTGGAAGGTCTCGGGATCCTCGTGGAATGGCGCCTCGATCGTTTCCAGCTGGGCGAGATCGGGCACGGGCCACGGCTCTGAGGTGGTGGCGAGGTAGCTATCCGAGAGCAGGAGCACGGGCGTGACGTGCGTGAGGGCGATACGGACCGCCTCGATCGCCATGAAGAAGCAGTCACCGGAGCTCTGTGGCGCGATCACGCAGACCGGACTGTCGCTGTTGCGGCCGAAGAGGGCCTGCAAGAGATCGCCCTGCTCGGTCTTAGTTGGCATACCGGTGCTGGGCCCGGCGCGCTGGACGTTGAGCACGATCAGCGGGAGTTCCGTCATGACGGCAAGGCTGATCGACTCGCTCTTGAGGGCGACGCCCGGTCCGCTGGTCCCGGTGACCCCAATCGCGCCGCCGTAGGTCGCGCCGATGGCCGCGCCGACGGCCGCGATCTCGTCCTCCGCCTGGAAGGTGCGCACGCCGAAGTGGCGGTAGCTCGCCAACTCATGCAGGACGTCGCTGGCCGGCGTGATGGGGTAGGAGCCGTAAAAGAGGGAGCGGCCGGCAAGCTGCGATCCGACCAGCAGGCCCATCGCGAGCCCTTCGTTGCCGGTGATGGTGCGGTACTCGCCGCGTGGGAGCTGGGCGGGGGGGA
>JAPUIR010000070.1 GCA_027296805.1 Chloroflexota bacterium
TCGACCACCTGCGCGATCGTCAGCACCCGCGCGGTCGGCACCCCCACCGCCGACAGCCGCTCCTCCCACTCCGCGGCCGTCGCCTCCGCCAGCGCCTCGATCAGCGCCGCGCGCATTGCGTCGCTGTGCACCAATCGCTGCTCCGCCGTCGTGAAGCGCGCGTCCGTCATCAGCCAGCCCGCTCCCACGCACTCGCACAGCGCCTGCACCTGCGACTCGGTCAGCGCGGTGATCTGGAGGTCCCCGGACGCCGTCGGAAAGACGTTCCCGGTCGGCATCCGCGTCAACGACAGATTCCCCAGTTGCGCCGGCTCGTTGCCCGCCATCAGCAGATTCGAGATCAGCGGCGACATCAGCGCCAGCGACGTATCCAACATGCTCACGTCCAGGTACTGGCCCTCACCCGTCTGCGACCGCCGGTACAAGGCGCTCGCCACTGCGAAGCCCGCCATCAGCGCCGTCCCCAGATCGACCACCGCGAAGCCAACTCGCATCGGGCCCGTCTCCGCCTCGCCCGTCACGCTCATCATCCCTGACGCCGCCTGCACCGCCCCGTCATACGCCGTTGCACCGCTCTTGGGACCGCTCTGTCCGTAGCCCGAGATCGAGCAATAGACCAGGTCGGGCCGGATCGCCCGCATCGCCTCGTAGCCCACCCCCAGCCGCACCATCACCCCCGGCCGCAAGTTCTCGATCACGACGTCCGCCCCACGCACCAGCCGCTCCACGACCTCCGCCGCGTCCGGATGTTTGAGGTTCAGCGTGATCGCGCGCTTGCCCGCGTTCATGCCCTGGAAGACCGGCGACATCCCCGCCGCCGCCAACGGTCCATCGTCCAGCAACCCGCGCGAGATATCGCCCTTCCCCGGTTGCTCCACCTTGATCACGTCCGCGCCCAGCAGCGTCAGCAGCGAGGTCGCGTAGGGCCCCGAAAACACCTGCGTGAAATCGATCACCCGTACACCGTCGAAAGCCTTGCCCATGAACGCCCTCCCGCGCCGACTGCCGTCCGCTAGGCCCGCTCCCAGAGCGACGCCAGCCCCTGGCCCCCACCCACGCACATCGTCTCCAGACCGTAGCGCGCCGACCGACGTTTCATCTCGTACAGCAGCGTCGTCAGGATGCGTGTCCCTGTCGCCGCGATCGGATGTCCCAACGAAATCCCGGAGCCGTTCACGTTGACCTTCGCCTCAATCTCGTCCGGGTCCTCCAAGCCCCAGCCCTGCAACACCGCCAGCACCTGCGACGCGAACGCCTCGTTCAACTCGATCAGGTCCGTCTCAGCCAGGCTCACGCCGGTCTTCGCGCTCAGCTTCTCCAGCGCCGGCACCGGTCCCATTCCCATATAGGCCGGCTCCACCCCCGCCGCCGCCCAACCCCGCAGATAGCCCATCGGCTCCAGATCCAGCTCCGACAGCTTCTCCGCTGCCACCACCAAGCACACCGACGCCGCGTCGTTCTGCGCGCTCGCGTTCCCCGCCGTCACGGTCCCTTCCGGCGTCACCGGGCGCAGCTTGCTCAGCGCCTCCAGCGACGTGTCCCGTCGCGGGCCCTCATCCTCCACCACCGTCAGCGGATCGCCCCGACGCTGCGGCACGACCACCGGCACGATCTCGTCCCCGAAGTGCCCCGCATCCATCGCCCGCACCGCGTTGCGATGGCTGCGCACGGCGTACGCATCTTGCGCCTCGCGCGGGATCGAATACCTCTCCGCCACATTCTCCGCCGTCTCGATCATGCCGCTGATCGGCCCGAAGCGCTCCTCCGGCGACGCCGTCGAACGCGCGCGCTGCAGTCGGTCGTGCAGGGTGACCGACCCCATGCGGCTGCCCCAGCGCGCCTCAGTTGTATAGAACTCAGCGTTGCTCATGGACTCCACGCCGCCCGCGATCACCACGTCGGCGTTGTCGGTCTGGATCATCATTGCCGCGTTGAGCACCGCCTGCAGCCCCGACGCACAGCGCCGGTCGAGCTGGTAGCCCGGCACCTCCACCGGCAGCCCCGCCTTCAGCGCCACCAGCCGGCCCACCGCCGGCTCCTCCCCGCTGGGGTACCCGTGGCCCAGAATCACGTCATCGATCCGGCCCGGATCGATACCCGTCCGCTCCAGCAGCGCCCCCACCACCGTCGCGCCCAACTCCGCCGCCGGAACATCCTTCAGCGCCCCTCCGAAGCGTCCCACGGGGGTGCGTACCGGGCTCACGATCGCGACTTCTCGCATGGCTTCTCCCAATCCGCCACCTGCACGGCATGCACGATCCGTACGCGCGGCCGGCCGCTGGGGGATGCAGTATCCCACACCGCATGCGCGAGCTCGGACACGGCTGGCGGGCTGTCCAACGCTGGTCGATGATCAATACGGATGCGACCGCCCTCGACCCGCATCCCAACGACGCGACCCACGCCGCGAAGGAGCGCCGGGAGCGATGAGCCAGCCCACCCGCAGTCCGTCGACTCAGATCATCGTTCTGGATACCGACGCCGGCCGGCGGCAATCCGTCGCCGCGCAGGTCCAAGCGGTCCGCGACGATCCCGTCTACGAAGCCGCCCACGTCACGGAGGCCGTCGAGCTCGCGGGCGCCGCCTCCAATACGGTGATCTTGGCCACCGTGGACAATCCGATCGACGTCGGCCTTGCCACGCTATGCGGCTTGCGCGACGCCCTCCCCCAAGTCGGCGTCATCGCCTGTTCCGCGCGATCCGATTCCGCAACCCTGCGTCGCATCATCCAGTCCGGCGCGCGGGACCTGCTTCCGCTCCCCCTCGTCGACGAGGACCTTCGCGCCGCCCTCGACGCCCACCTCAACGACACCGTCAACGCCGGCGACAACGGAGCCGGCAGCCTTGGCACAGTCCTCACCGTGATCGGAGCCAAGGGCGGCGTGGGCAAGACCACCATCGCAACCAACTTGGCCGCCGCCATCGCCCACGACACCGAGCGCTCCGTCCTCCTCGTCGACCTCGACACCCGATTCGGCGACCTCGCCGTGCTGCTCGATCTCGAGCCGCGCTACTCCGTGGTCGATCTCGCGCTGGTCGCCGACGCCGGGCTCACAACCGAGATCTTCCAACGCGCCCTCACCCCCCACGACTCTGGCGCCTTTATCCTCGCCGCGCCCCATCACCCCGCCGCCTGGAGCCAAGTCTCGCCCCAGCAGCTTCAGGCCATCTTGCGCTTCTCGCGCCAGCTCTTTGACTTCATCATCTTCGATACCCCCGGCGCCTTCACGGACCTCGTCGCCGCCGCGATCGAAGAAGCCGACCGCATCCTGCTCACCTCGAGCCTGGAACTCACCAGCATCAAGGACACCCGCTACGTCCTCGATCTCCTGGAGGCCGACGGCACCCCATCCGACCGCATCCACCTCATCCTCAACCAGGTCCATGCCCGCACCACCCTCAGCCCGGAGGAGACCGCGGCCCTCGTCGAGCGGCCCAGTTTCGCCCAGATCCCCTACGACGATCGCGTCATCGAAGCCAACTCGCTCGGCTCACCCGTCGTTCTGGCCTATCCCTCGTCCCGCGCCGCTCGGGAGTTCCGTCGCATCGCCGCCGCCATCGATCCTCGCGACTCCGACGCCCTCACCCCCAAGACCGGCGCCCTGCGGTCCCTCGTATGGAACGTAGTCCGCCGCTTCCGGCGCGCCGCCTAATCAGCCCGGCTCAGCGCCCGCCCTGACCCGCTCTTCGTCTTGAGCGCAGCAGCTGGCTCAACTCCAACTTGCGCAGTCGCACGTGGTGCGGCGTCACCTCCAGGGCCTCGTCCTCCCGGATAAACTCCAGCGCCTGCTCCAACGACAACGCGCGCGGCGGCACCAGCTTCTCCGTCTCGTCCTTCGTCGACGAGCGCACGTTCGTCTGCTTCTTCTCTTTGGTCGCGTTGACGTTCAGGTCGTCGCTGCGCGGGTTCTCCCCCACGATCATCCCCTCATAGACCTCCACCCCCGGCCCGATGA
>JAPUIR010000071.1 GCA_027296805.1 Chloroflexota bacterium
GCACTGCGATCGGCAACGGTTGAGTATCGAAGAGCGGCTGGATCTCTTCATGCAGGTCTGCGAGGCCGTTCAGCACGCCCACCAGAAAGGCATCATCCATCGCGACCTCAAGCCGAGCAACATCCTGGTCACGACCGAGGAAGCCCGTACCGTCCCAAAGGTGATCGACTTCGGGGTAGCCAAGGCGCTCCACCAGCGGCTGACAGAGAAGACCCTCTACACCGAGCAGGGCCAGCTCATCGGCACGCCGGAATACATGAGCCCCGAACAGGCGGAGATGACCGCCCACGACATCGACACCCGCTCGGACATCTACTCCCTGGGCATCTTGCTGTACGAGCTTCTGACCGGCGCGCTGCCGTTCGATCCGACCACGCTGCGCCAAGCGGCGTTCGGCGAGATCCAGCGGATCATTCGCGAGCAGGACCCGCCCAAGCCCAGCACACGGCTGAGCAGTCTCGGCGATGAATCGACGACGAGCGCGAATCAACGCCGGGCCGATCCGAGGTCACTTTTGCGCGAGCTTCGAGGCGACCTCGACTGGATCGTGATGAAGGCCCTGGAGAAGGACCGCACTCGCCGCTACGAGACGGCCAACGGCCTACGCATGGACATCCGGCGCTACTTGAGCCATGAGCCGGTCGTGGCCCGCCCGCCCAGCGCTGCCTATCGCTTCCGGAAGTTCGCCCGGCGCAACAAGGGACTGCTCACCGCGGGCGCGGCGGTAGCCGCGGCGCTCGTGCTTGGCATGGCACTGGCGACCTGGGCGATGGTGCAGGCCCAGCGGGATCGCGACATCGCGGAGGCGGCGCGAATCACCGCCGAGGAGCAGACCCAGCTCGCCGAGCAGGCCCAGGCCGACGCGGTGGAGGCGCAGAAGAAGGCCAAGGATGCCCATGCCGTCGCCGAGTCGCAGCGGCAGCGGGCCGAGGAGGCCCTGGCCGAGGTCGAGGTCCGGGCGTATACGGCGTCGCTGGCCGCCGCCGCCGCTGACCTGGAGCGCAACGACGGGCGAACGCTGCGCCGCCGGCTGGCCGAAGCGCCCCAGCGCCTGCGCGGCTGGGAATGGCACTACCTGTGGAGCGAAGCGGATCGAAGCATCGCCACGCCGCTTTCACTGCCGCCGGCCGCCGAGGGCTACCAGATGGACCTCAGCCCCGATGGAACGTTGGTCTCCGTGCGCCCCCGGGGCGGCCACTCCGAACCGATCCGCGTCTACGACACCCGCAGCGGCGAGCTGGTGACCACGATCGACACGTTCTCCAGCAACATCCCGCGCATGACCTTCAGCCCGGACAACCGCTTCCTCGCGTACCGCCATTGGGGCATTCCCGGCTTGCAGATCTTCGACGTGAGCGACGGCTCGGCGCTCGTGCCGGAGGCCGTGGCGAACACCTACTCCCAAATCCTCGGATTCGATCCGAGTGGCGAGACGGCCGCGGTCCTGCATTCGACCGGCGTCGTGAGGCTGTTCAAGATCGATGACTGGACGCAAACGGCCGAGCTCCCCGGTGACTGGCCCGCCGACGTCCCCTGGCTCGGAGGTTCGTTCAGTCCCGACGGAAGGCTGTTGGCCGTCGGAGGCTGGCCGCCTCAACCGATGCGCGTCTACGAACTCGAGTCCGGTGAGACCGCCGCCGAGATCAGCGAGCCGACACGGGCGCCGGTCATTCGTTTCAGCGACGACGGCAGCCGCCTCGCCAGCCTGGCCTACGACGGCACGATCCGAGTGTACGAGACGAAAACCTGGAAGCCGGTCCGGGAGATCGAGCACGTGCCGGACGGCGACATCCGGTTCTTCGATTTGTCCGGAACCCTGAGAGTCCTCGCCAGCGGACGCGACGGCGTCGTCTCGATGTACTGGGCGAACAGCGCGCGGGAGTCGTTTGCCTTGCGCGCTCATGGTGCATCCGCGACATCGATCGCCGTGGACAGCGAGCAGCAGCAGATCGTCACCGCCTACCGCGACGGTGTCGTCAGGCGATGGGATCTGCATCATCCGAGGCAGTCGTTCTCGCTCAATTCGAGCCTGGCCTTCTCGCCGGACGGCTCGGTGCTCTACGTGGGGACGCATGCGCGGTCCAGCGACCCGCGACAGGTCTTCGCAGGCGACATCGTCACCTCGCGGACCCTTGGCTCGCTGTATTACTTTCCGCACAGCCTGCAACATAGCAGCACGGCCGACGACATGGCCTACAGCCCGGACGGCCGCTACCTGGCCGTGGCCACTGGCAGCGGCTGGTCCTTCGGCCGGCTGAAGGTCTTCGATCTCTGGTCCGGTCTGGGGACCGGGACCGGGTCAGTATCGTGGACCGCCGGTGATTTCACCGCGGTCGACTGGAGCGCGGACGGGCGCTGGATCGCCGTCGGCGGCACTTCAGCTGGCCCGTCAGATTCAGATGCGAGCGAAAAGGGCATGCTGCTAATCTACGACGGTCGTTCCTGTGAGCTCGTCCGCATGCTGTCGGCGCACGACGACGCGGTCAGCGACCTCTCCTTCGCGCCGGATACCGGTCAGCTCGTGACCGCCTCGCGGGACGGGACGCTGCGTTTCTGGGATGCAGAGACCTGGGAGCTTGTGCGCGTTCTCGGCCGAAGGGGTGACCCGGGCGTTCTCAGCCTCGCGTTCTCACCCGACGGTTCGTTTTTCGTCACCGGCCAGGAAGACGGCACGCTGACGGTCTGGGAAAGCGATTCGAGCCAGCCCATCGCCCAGCTCAACGCGCACGGCGGTCCGGTCAACGCGCTGGCGTTCCTGTCGTCTCCCGGCCATCCGCCGCGGCTGGCCACCGGCTCGGCGGACCGCTCCGTCAAGATCTGGGACCCCGCCTCGTGGCGCGAGCTGGTGGCGCTTCGAACCGATGCGCCCGTGATTGCGCTCGCCTTCAGCCCGGACGGCACGCAGCTGGCGATCGGGCGGTCAAACGGCACCGTGCGGATCGCCGATGCGGTTTCAGAAACCGAGCGGATGCAGGAGCGGCGCGTCTACAGGGAAGCACAGCGCCTGGCCGGGCCACTCGTCGCGCAGTTGATGCAACAGCACGGCGACCCGCTGGCGGTCCGCGAGCGCATCACCGACAGCGAGACGCTCACCGACGTGACCCGGCGCGCCGCGATCAATGAGCTGACCGCTGAGGCATCCCGATTGCTGGCCGAGGCGTATTCGCGCAAGACGGTCCAGCGAATCTCGCTGCCACACGTGCGCGATCACTACCTGCGCAATCAGCTGCCCGTGCAGGCAGATGGTGAACGTTGGGTGGAGATGGACGCCGTGGCCGAGCGGATCGGGGCGGTGACAGATGTGACCGAGGCCGAACGGCAGGCGGCGGTCGAGTTTGCGCTGGCTCACACATATGGCGTGTACACAAGCGACCTCGCCTGGATTGTCGCCGGCAAGCCTGGTCACACGGACGAAGAGTATGCGCTGGCCTACTTCGGCATGGAACCAGCCGTCGAGGCCCGACCGGACCACCCCGTCGTCCTCGCTATCTTGGGGACGATCCAGTACCGGGTCGGGTTGCTGACGGATGCCCTGGCGACGCTGGAGCGGTCCGATCAGCTCTCGGACGAACGGCCCGATGGGCATGGCGCCAACCTGGTCGTCATGGCCATGGCCCACCACCGTCTGGGACGGGCGGAACGGGCCGCTGAACTGCTGGCTGAGCTGGAG
>JAPUIR010000072.1 GCA_027296805.1 Chloroflexota bacterium
CTCGAAGCGCAGCTTGAAACCGCGTTGGAGGTTGAAGAGCTTGCCCTCAAAATTCAGCGGCTCGTTGGCGAACAGCGTCTTCATGATCGCCACCGTCTCGCGCATCCGCGTGAACGCGGGCTGAAACTGCACGCCGTGGAAATGCTCGATCACGTTGGGCCCGCTGTTGCCCAGCCCCACGATCACGCGCCCGTTCGACAACTCGTCCAGCGTCGCGAAGTGTTGCACCAGCGCCGCCGGTGTACGCGAGTAGATGTTGACGATCGAAGTGCCGAGCTGCGCGTGTTCCGTGCGCTCCGCCACCTGCGTGAGCAGGGAGAAAGCGTCACGGCCCCAGGCCTCGGCCACCCAGAGCGAATCGACGCCGACCGCATCGGCGACGATCGCCTTCTCGAACGCGCGCTCCCGATCCAGTGATCCTTGCCAGTCGAAGCCGATGCCGATGCGTCGTGCCATTGCGCTCTCCGTTTTCGTGCTCCCCGTCGCGGCCGTTCGAGCGCGGGCCAGGATACGGCGCGTACTTCGCCAAGTCGATGCCGCGGTTCTATACGATGCAGCGACGCGGGGCGCGGGCGAGAGACGAGGTTGCCTTGCAACGCTGGTGCATCTGGCTGGTGATCGGCCTGTCGCTGATCGCTCTCGCCTGCGGCGGCGACGATCCCACGACACCGGCCGAGGAGGACGCCGCCAACGCTACCCCCGCCGAGCAGGGCAACGACGCCGCGACAGCGCCGCCGGAGCAGCCCAGCGGCGGATCGCGGGTCCGCGTCGTGATCGAGAAGCCACGGGCCCGTGCTGGAGTCGTCGTTGACGCCGCCGACCCGGCTGCACTCGCGGGCGGCCTGGACGTCGCGCGCGTGAGCCGGTCCGTGGTTCGCGTCCAGACGATCAGTGGCTCCGACGTCGTCAGCACCGGATCCGGGACGATCATCGATTCGACGGGCCTGGTCCTGACCAGCTTCCAACTCATCGATCCGGTCAGCGCCCACGACCAGATCGTGATCGACTTCTTCCCCTCGCTCGACGCGAACTCCCCGTCGAGCTTCGTCGCGGTGCTGGCCGCGGCCGATCCCCTGCTGGACTTGGCCGTCCTGCGCATCGTCGGCAGCAGCGGGGGCAGGCCGATCAAGCCCCAGGCGATCAACCTTCCCGCCTTGCCCCTGGGCGACTCCGATCGAGTCGATCCAAGCACGAACTTGGTCGCGTTTGGCTTCTCGGACGATCTCGGTGGCCGCCTGGGATTGAGCTCGGCTCGGACCGCTGCCTTTCTCAACCAGATCGGTGTCGAGGCGGCGCCCGCCTGGTTCGAGACCGACGTCACGCTTCCCGCGGGCTACGCCGGGGGCGCAATCGTCAACGGGCGGGGAGAACTCGTCGCCGTGCCAACCCTCGCACGACCCGACGGACCGGCACCGCTGGCACAAGCCCGCCCCATCGCGCTCGCCCTTCCTCTGATCGAAGCCGCCCGGCGTGGGCAAGCGAACAGCCTCCGCGCGAACGTTGCATTCAGCGCGAGCTCCAGCCGAGGTTCCGCCCCCATCTTCGACCTCTCCTTCGCGGTGGACCTGGACCGAAGAGGGGCGCTGGCGGACCCGGCCTTGGTGTTCCCCGCCGGCAGCACCGACATCCTCTACGCCTTCCGCTTCGCCGGGATGAGCGACGGTGCCACCTGGTCGGAGCGCTGGCGCCGCGACGGATCGATCCTCGCCGACCTCGGCGGAGCGCCGCAGCGGTGGGAGCGGGGGGCGTCCGGATCGTTCGCGGCCGCCATACGCGACCCGGGTGGCTTCATGGACGGTGTCTACACGCTGGAGATCATGCTGGAGGGGGAGGTGGTCGCCTCTCGATCTCTCCTCATGGGTCAGGACGGCAGCGCTACCCCCAGCATCGAGAACCCGCGCATCTTCCGCGACGGCGAACCGAGTGACGGCGAGGTCGATCTCCCCGTCGGCGTACAGCCTGTCGGCGTCCAACGAGTGGCCGCCCGCTTCGACTACGCGGACGCCGAGCACGCCTCCATCTTCGAGGCGGTCTGGTTCCGCGACGACGCCGAGATCGCGCGCAGCGGGCGGCTGCCCTGGAACGGCGGCGCCAGCGGCGATTCGTCAGTCAGCCTCAGCGCGGCGCGCGGTGCGCCACCCGGCCTCTACCGCGTCGATTTGTTCTTCGACGATGAACTCGCCGGCTCGGCCTCCGTGCAGGTCTCGCTGCTGCAGGCCGTGACGGGGATCGTTCAGCCGCTGGAGGTCGGTGAGCGTGCGAGTGGGGCGCTCAGCCAAGGCGAGGTGGCGCTGTTTCGCGTCAGCGGGCTCCTGGCCGGCCTGCCCCTCGTCGTGAGCTTGGAGGGCGCGGGCGACCCGGACCTCTACGTCCGACGCGGGGAACAACCGCTCGAACGCGAGTTCGGCGCTCAGCGCAACGAGGCGGGCTTCATCGCCCCCTTCCTCCCCGGCGCAGCAGAGTCTGTCTTGGTCCCACGCGTGGAGCCCGGGGAGGAATGGTTCATCGCCGTACTGGGGATGAGCGAGCGCAGCGCATTCCAGATCGCCGTGGAGCAACCGCTCCAGGCCTACGGAGCACCGGCCCTGGTGTCATCGCAGCCCGTCTCTGGCAGCCTCGACGCCGCCAATCCCAGCGCCAGGTTCGTGATCGACGTCCCACCCGATACGTCGTCGCTCACCGT
>JAPUIR010000073.1 GCA_027296805.1 Chloroflexota bacterium
TAAAGGGGGGCCACGTCAGTCTCATCGCGGGCGCGAACGCTCGCCATCGGCTGTGGCCGCGACTCGATCGCTGGCTCTCCGTTCGCTCGGCCTGAGGAATCGTCGGGAGAGGATCGTGCCACCAGAATCGCCACCGCCGGAACCGGTCGCCGCCTGGAACCGCTGGCTGTCGGAGTCGGAGCGCCAGTGGAACGCGTTCTTCAATGCCACCATGGGCACCCCCCAGTTCGCCGCACGTCTCGGTGAGTCGCTCGATGCCTACCTGGGACTCGCGGCGGCCGGCCAGCAGTTTGGCGCCCCCGCCTTGATCGCGTCGAACCTCCCCACGCGCACCGATGTACAGGAGTTGAACGACCGCCTGATCACACTGGACGGGCGTCTCGCGCGGATCGAGATCTGCTTGGCCGAACTCGCCGCGACGCGCCACGGACGGACCAACGCCCCGCCGCGCCGGTCTGCGGACCATCCCGAACTCCGGTTGGAGGGCGGCGCAGCAGGGGGCTTGCGGACGGCGGTCGCCCGCTCCCCTTTCGCACGCCGCCGGTCAAACGGCGCCTAGCCGCGACCGCGGCCCTGGCCGCGCTGGCCGCCGTTTTGGTCACCGCCGCGCTGCTTCTATCCGGCGAGGGCAGCGGCGCCCCGGACGTGGTCGCTGGAGAAGGACCCGGCGCCCCTGAACGGACGTCGGTCGCGCAGACGGCAGCACCCCCGCAAGAGCCGCCGTCGCGCGCACCAGTCGCCTCCGAATCGCCAGCCGCCTCGGCACCCGCCCCATCCGTGGAAGCCTCGGCACTCGAAACTGACGACACTGACCCCGGCGACGGTGCCGCCGGCGCCGACACCCTGCCGGCGGCGCGTGCTGACGCTGGAACCGACGCTGCGAGCACGACCTCCGTCGTCGAGCGTGTTCTCCACGCCGGGGAGACTCTCGAGGCCGTCGCAGCGATCTTCGGGACGACCGCGGTCGCTCTGGCCGCGGAGAATCAGATCGACGACATCCAGACCGTCCACGCCGGCCAGGTATTGCGTATCAGCGTCGCAGGCGAAGTGGTCGTCTGGGTCGTCGAGGACGGCGACACTCTTACGGAGCTCGCTCGCAGGTTTGATATCAGCGTTGCCAGCCTGGTCGCGATCAATGGCCTCGCCGACGGTGACGCCCTATCCGTGGGCCAGCGCCTCACGATTCTGCCAGGCCGCTGAAGACCCTCCGCCTACGCGTCGACCGGTGTCTCGCCGTCCGCCGGGTCTGCCGACGTTGGGCTCGGCGACTCTTTGGGGGCGAAGGCGGCCAGGAACGGGTTCCACGCGCCCCCAGCCGCGCAGAGAGAGAGGGTCGCGTCGGCGACCTCGCGGTTCGCCTGCGAGATCGACTCGATCGACTCGTGCGCCCGGCTGGATGCGTCGATCGCGTCTTCGGAGAATGTCTGAGCGAGCTGCAGCGTCTGGCTCTGGGCATGCAGCCCGCTCTCCAGGCAGGTACTGATTAGCTCCGCGGGCTGCAACCCCCCGCCGGAGAGCTTCTTGGCCAACTCCACGGTGTCCCGCTGTAGGGCGATCGTGCCCTCGCGCAGCTGTCTGTTCAGCTTGACACCACGAGCGTCAGCCTCTGCAGCGGCCTCGGCAAGTACCTCCGAATTGCGCAGCAGCGCATCAAAGTAGCGGGCGGTGGGAGTGGTGGTGGACATTGGTCTTCTCCAAGGCGGACAGGCCTAGGTGCAGAATAAGCATAGCGGGGGAATGCAAATGTCGACCACATAACACTACAAGGTGGTCTGCGTCCCCTTTACTGGTGGCGGACCGTGATGGAAAGGCAAATTTCGGTGGTTGAGGAACAGAAGACACGCGGGCCGCGACTGCATGGCGACATGCTCTCGGCGACCCTGCTGGCGTTCCTCAAGGGCTGCGATGCCTACGGCTACCAACTCACCCAGATGATGGAGGCGGCGGACTTGCCCGCCTTCGACAGCGGCACTGTCTACCGGAACCTGCGTCAACTGGAAAAGGCTGGCTTCGTCTCGTCGTTTTGGGACATGTCGGAGAGCGGCCCCGCGCGCCGTTTCTACAGCCTCACCGGCGCCGGCGGCATGTTTCTGGGGACGTGGGTGGAGCTGATGCAGCGCTATCAGGAGGTGCTGAACGGCGCCCTGGGGAGCTTCGAGCCCGATGGAGCTCCCCCTTCGGAGCGATCCGACTCCGAGGGGCCCCCCGCATGAGTTCCACGTCCGACGCCAAGCCGGACGACAGCGCGCCCGATCCGGCCGCGCTCTGGAAGGACTGGCTCGCGCAAGCCGAGCACCAGTGGTCCGAATTCGTGAGTCAATCGTCACCGAAGGGCGCGCTGGACGAGCGGCTGACGCAGCTGACCGATATGTACAGGCTCTCGCTGCAGAACACGAACGAGCTCATGAGCCGCATGCTGGAGACCTGGCAGGTCCCGACGCGAGAGGACGTGTTGGCCCTCAGCGAGCGGTTGGCTGAGATCGAGGCACGGCTGTCTAACATCGAGGACTCCGTCATGGCCCTCACCGACGAACCTCGCCCGCCGGACCGACCCGCACCGCGCCGCACGAAGCAACCCCCCGCCGAGGACTGAGGACCGTCCTGCGGGTCCCAGCCCGCGTTTGGAGGCCGGCCCTCCATCAGGCGAGCCGACCTGCTCGCCTGGCCGATCGCGGAGGTGGTTACGGCCGCCAGCGCGCGTTCCAGGCTGAGCATCGTTTTGTCCACGCCCGGCGCGAGGTTGCGTGCCCGTTAACGGAGCACGCTGCGCAGATGTGGCTACGGTCGGAGATCGCCATAGTCCGCAGCGAAGGTTCAGGCGTCGGGCCCTCGACGGGACCCGCGAATGTCATACGAGCGCGAGCCGTTCGCGAAAGATCCGCCTGCCGGCGCACCCTCCGCGTCGCCCCCGCTCTGGCGGGAGACGCTGGTGTGGGCGGAATGGGCCGCGTTGCGGGCATCGCCGGTGTACTACGGCCTCTCCGTGCCCCGTGGGCGTGGGGAACCGGTCGTGCTCGTCCCGGGACTGTTCGGTTCGGACGCGTATCTCGCCGAGCTGTTCCAATGGCTCGCCCGGATTGGATACGCTCCCCGTCGCTCGGGCATCCTCGCCAACATCGGCTGCCCCGATGCCGGAGTCGGCCGCCTCGAGCGCACTCTGGACCAACTCGCGTCGGAGACGGGCCAGCCTGTTCACGTGATCGGGCACAGCCTTGGGGGCCTGCAAGCCCGCTGCGTGGCGAACGAACGACCGGAGCTGGTCGACACCCTGATCATGCTCGGCGCCCCCATCCGCGACCACTTACAGGCGCATCCGGCGGTCTTGCGGGCCGCGCAATTGCTGACCGCGGGGCACCGACCCGGCACGCCCGACAGCTGCTATTCCCGCAGCAGCAGCTGTCCGTTCCCGACCCGTCTGAGGAGGGCCGTGGCACCGCCGGTTCGTCGATACGCCGTGTACTCGCGGACCGATGGGGTCATCGATTGGCGCGCGTGCCCCGAGGACGACCCTGCGTGCAACGCCGAGGTCTCGTCGACCCACCTGGGCCTGGTCGTCCACCCCGACGTCTACCGGTTGATCGGGCGCCTGCTCACGGCAGCTCGCTAACAGAACGCCGCCAAGGCTTCCCGGCGGGCCACCCTGTGGGTGGGGCCGTGGTCCGCCCGTGCCTCACGTGTCCGCCGCACCACATCACTCAACCCAGAATGTTCAGACGTGCACACGTCGTATCGCGCGCAGCGCGGAACGTCTGGCTGGCTCCCACTCCCGCCGCTGGAGTCTCAGAGGTCCGACGCGGCCCCCTCAGAACTCACCTCAACGGGTTCCCCCGTGGCACCCGCAAGCAATCGACCAATCAGTCGATAGACATCGGGATGGAACACGAGCCCGAGGTGCGTCGATGTCACCTCCCTGTTGCGCGCCGCCTCCGCTTCGGGACAGGCGCGCCAATCGACGACCCCGTCGTTTCGGGAGTAGACCGAGTAGCGACGGACCTGCGGGCTACGGGCCCGGCCCAGCCGGGCAGGGAACGGACAGCGACTGGCGCGCGAGAAGCAACCGCC
>JAPUIR010000074.1 GCA_027296805.1 Chloroflexota bacterium
GCTTCGGAATCGGAGCCGGCGCTGGAGTCTTGCGCCGCGCCGGAACTCGCGGGAGTCGGCCTGGAACCGGAGTCAGAGTCTGAGCCGCAGGCCGACGCCGTCACGATCGCCAGTGCGGCGATGCCACTACCCAGGAGCCAACCCAGAGACTGCTTTCGCATATTGACACCTCGCGCCGAGACCTCGACCGAGCATCGGCGCTCGCTGCAAGACGATCCAGCGCCAGTGTCGTGACGGCTGCAAAGAAGCGCCCCCGGGCGCGATCGGATGGGACGAACGGGCTACGGTGCCCTAAGCTAGCGCTGGCGATCGATCGCCGCTCAGTTCTTGTCGTGTATGCCCTTGGGTGATGCGATACCGCTGAGAAGTGTTTTACGGCCTGGCATGCCAGGCAGAGTGCCGGTGATCCGGCGGGAGAGTGTTACTTTGGGCGCAAGAATCTATGTGGGCAATCTGCCGTTCTCGGCGGGCGAAGATGAAGTTCGCGACCTGTTCGCGACTTACGGCGACGTACAGTCGGTCGCTCTGCCCATCGATCGGGACACGGGACGGAAGCGCGGCTTCGGTTTCGTCGAAATGGAAGACAACGAGGCGCGTCGCGCCATCGAGGGACTGGACGGCACCGACTTCGGCGGCCGCATGCTTCGCGTGAACGAGGCCCGGCCCCGCGAGCCGCGTCGCTAGCGAGGACTACGCAAGTCACGCCAAGAAGGCCCCTCTTTGAGGGGCCTTCTTTTTGTTCAGATTCGCGAGCGAAGCGAACTAAGCCTCGGCGGCGCTGCAGATCGTCTCGGTGATCAGCCGGTTGACGACGTAGGGGTCCATGTTCGCGTTGGGACGGCGGTCCTCGATGTAGCCCTGCTGGTCTCTCTCCACCTGCCAGGGAATGCGGACCGACGCACCACGGTCCGAGACGCCGTACGTGAACTCGTCATGCCGGGCGGTCTCGTGAAGGCCAGTCAGGCGCATCTCCACCCCGTCGCCGTAGTGCTTCATGTGCGCGTCATGGTTCGCCTTGAGCGCTTCCGCGGCGGCGACGCAGGCGTCGAAGCTGGACCGCATCGCCTTCGTCGAAACGTTGGTGTGGGCGCCGGCGCCGTTCCAGTCGCCGGGAACCGGCTTGGGGTGCAGCGTCGCGCTGACGCTCCACTCTTCCGCGATGCGGTAGAGCAACCAGCGCGCCACCCAGAGATGGTCCGCCGCCTCCACCGTCCCTATCGGGCCGATCTGGAACTCCCACTGGCCGGGCATCACCTCCGCGTTGGTCCCCGAGATCGCGAGTCCGGCGGCCATGCAAGCGTCGCTGTGCGCTTCGCAGATATCGCGCCCAAAGACCTCGTTGGCGCCCACCCCGCAGTAGTAGTCCCCTTGGGGGGCGGGGAAACCGGTCTCCGGCCAACCCAGCGGGCGAGAGCCATCGAAGAACGTGTACTCCTGCTCAATGCCAAACCAAGTCTCGTGCGCGCCATACGTCTCCGCCACCGCCGCGCAGGCCGCACGCGTGTTGCTCGGGTGCGGCGTCATATCGGTCAACAAGACCTCGCTCAGGACCAGTTTGTTCTCGCCGCCGCGCAGCGGATCCGGGCAGACGAAGACAGGGTTCAACACGCAGTCTGAATCTGCGCCTTCGGCTTGCTGCGTGCTGGATCCGTCGAAGCCCCAGATGGGCATCTCCGTGCCAGCGGGAAGGATCTTGGTCTTCGAGCGCAGTCTGGCGGTGGGCTTGGTGCCGTCGATCCAGATGTACTCCGCTTTGATGTCGCTCATGCGCCGCCTTTCCGGTCGTTGCGCTCGCAGAGGGTTGAGTCGTCTGCGAACCGCCGCGATCCGAGGATACGCAGGCGAATGTACAGGCATGTTTCGTCTGGATGAAGAGTATGGCGTCGTACACCATCGACCCGGCAGCAGCGCGTTCGCGCCCCCGACAGCGCGTCGCTGCGAAGGAGGCGGCGGCGCGCTACGCTGAGCGGGTTGGCGCGGGTCGGCGACCAGCGGAGTCGCGATGGAAACGTTCGAGCGCCTAGAGTCGGCCGTCCGGAGCTACTCGAGAGTGTGGCCGGTGGTCTTTGCCACGGCACGCGGGCATCAACTCTTCGACGAGGCCGGCCGCGCCTACATCGATTTCTTTAGTGGCGCCGGCACCCTCAACTACGGCCACAATCCCCCCGCGCTGAAGCAAGCCCTAATCGATTACCTGGAGTCGGACGGCGTCACGCACGGCCTCGACATGGCCACGGTCGCCAAGCGGGCCTTCCTGGAGCGCTTCGACGAGCTGATCTTGCGCCCGCGAGATCTCCAGTACCGGATCCAGTTCCCCGGCCCCACCGGCACTAACGCCGTCGAGGCCGCCCTCAAGGTCGCCCGCAAGGCCACCGGCCGCAGCTTAGTAATCAGCTTCAGCCACGGCTTCCACGGCATGACGCTGGGTGCGCTGGCCGTCAGCGCCAACGAGTGGAAGCGTGCCGCGGGCGGCGTGCCCCTCGCGCACGCTCGCTCCATGCCCTTCGACGGTCAACTCGGTGAAAACGTGGACACGACGACCGAGATCGAGACGTTCCTGGAATCGGACGAGGGCCGCGCCAATCCACCGGCGGCGGTGATCGTGGAGACCGTCCAGGGCGAGGGCGGGCTGCATACCGCCAGCTTCGAGTGGTTGCAGCGTGTCCGATCCCTCTGCGATCGCTTCGGCATGCTGCTGATCGTCGACGACATTCAGGTCGGCTGCGGCCGTACGGGCCCCTTCTTCAGCTTCGAACCGGCCGCGATCGTGCCCGACGTCGTCTGCCTCTCCAAGTCGATCAGCGGCTACGGCCTGCCCATGGCCCTCGTCCTGATCCGGCCCCAGTTCGATGTCTGGGAGCCCGGCGAGCACAGCGGCACCTTCCGTGGCAACAACCCCGCCTTCGTCACGGCAACGAAGGCGCTGGACTACTGGACCAACGACGAGTTCTCCTGCCGCACCATGGCGAAAAGCGAGATCATGACCGCCGCCTTGCGATCGTTGGCCGACGCACACCCCGCGGCACGCGCGTCGCTGCGGGGCCGCGGCATGATTCAGGGCCTGCACAGCCCAATGCCGGGGCTGGCCGGAGCGGCGGCGACCGCTGCCTTCGAAGGGGGCTTGGTCTTGGAAACGTCGGGGCCAGATGCCAACGTCATCAAGCTGCTCCCACCCCTCACCATCAGTGACGACGCACTCGAAGAGGGCTTGGCCGTTCTCGCGACGGCGTGGCGGACCGCCCTCGAAGCAATCGACTAGCGGGGTTTCTCGGCGTATCCCAGATACGAGATGCCAGTGTCATCGGTGAGCCGGAAACCACCCAGCCGCCGCGTCCGCCAGTAGCTCCATCCCGCCCGCAGCGCACTTTGTCGAAAGCTCAGCCCGCGCAGCTCTCCCCAGCGCATCCCCCGTCGCTCCAGCGCCGACCGCAGCTCGTCGGGCCGGATGAACGCGTCGTACGCGTGCGTGTGCGGGGGAGCGAGCCGGAGCCAGTTCTGCGCCGCCCAGATCATCACGAGACGCGAGCGAAAGGTGCGATTGATGGTGTCGAACACAAAGCGACCGCCCGGACGCAGCACGCGCACGCACTCATCCAGCACACGCTCAAGCTGCGCCACGTGCTCCAGGCTGTCGGCCGCGCAGACGGCGTCAAACGTGGCGTCGGCGAAGGGGAGCTCTTCGCCCCGCCCCGCCAGGTAGATCGGGTTGGCGATCTGACACTGGTGCCGACGGGCCGCCTGCAACGACTGCCGGGAGGGGTCGATCCCCACCGTCAATGCGCCCGCACCGGCATAGATCTCCGCCATCAGTCCACCGCCACAGCCCAGGTCAAGGATCCGGGGGCGCGCCCCCTCGCCCGTCTCCAGCCCCAGCACATCGAGAAAGTAGCCGCCACGCACGGGGTTGACCTCATGCAGCGCCGCGACCGGCCCATCCCGATCCCACCAGGAGTCCGCGAGATCGTCGTACCAGCGGTTGTCGATTCTGCTCATCGCTGTTGACTGTACGATGGACGTAGCACGGCCAGATGCGAACGACCGCAGAGGGGCAACGGAGAACAGCGATGACCGTCGCGGATGGAACGTCCCGCGATCTACTCAGCAGTTGGCGATCCGTGGCTGATCCCACGCGACCGCTGGTCGGCCTGGCCCTGCTGTTTGCCACCGTCGGAGCTGCGATCCCGCTCGGGCTGATGATCCACGGAGCCTTGGTCAAAGACCTCACCTACGCAACCTGGACCTGGCTCGCGATCCCGGCAGTCTGGATCGCTTGCCTGGTTGCTAGCTGGCTGGCCACCCGGCAGCGCTCGCTGGGATCGCTCTTGCTCAGCGCCGCGGCCGGCGCGGGGGCCTGGGCGTTCGAGCAGGAATACGGCCTCTACACCTTCGGTGCTGTGTGGCTGATCGCGATCGCGCTCTATCTGGCCGGCTCCCTGAACCGCCCTACCAAAGCCCCCTGAACTCCCCTGTTGCCGCGTTGATTGGCGACCCACAGGGTCGATCTACGCTGGATACAGAGGAGGCGAGCGATGGACGCGCTCATCGACCTCTCCTGGCGCGCCTACCCAGCGGCGTTCGCGATGGCAATTGGCGCCTGGCTCGCCCTACGCGGAATCCACACCTTCGTACGCGCCTTTCAGCCCCCCTTCGACGGCCCCCAACGCTCGCTCGCCGGCGTGCGTGGCTTCCGGCGCGGCATCGGTGGCCTCGCGCTCGTGGGGCTTGGCGCCGCCTGGATCTGGCAGATCGACTGGATCTTGGTGCTCTCCTTGGTGATCGGCGGCGAGGAGCTGCTGGAGTCGACGTTCCACGTGCAGGCGCTCTCGATCGCCGAGCGCAATGAACGCAACTCAACGCCCCGGACGGCGAAGCTTGCCGCCCCGATCACAAGTGCGAAGCTGAACCACGACGGCCTGCGTTCCGCCCTCATCTGGCAGGGACCCCGTCCCCGACGAGGCGCACGCCTCTGAGCCTCAGCCGCGAGTCCCAGCCACGGGCGAGGCACCCTGTCCAACTGCTGCTTGGGCCTTTCGGCCTAGCCCGACTTCGGCGTCGTCTCGATAGTCGCGCTGATGATCCGGCCGCCCGCCGGCGCCGGCGGGAACGCGCCGGGATCGCGCTCCTCCAACGCCAGGACCGCTCCCATCCCCTCGATCACCCGGCCGAAGGCCGTGAAGCTCTGCGCGTCGAGAAACCCAACCGGCTCGTAGGTGATGAAGAACTGAGAGCCCGAAGCCGCGTTCGATCGTGCCATCGCAATCAGACCGATTCCCTCCAGGGAGAGCGCGGCCGCATTGTCGCCGATCTCCTCGTCCCGCAGCGAATAGCCGGGCCCTCCGTTGCCGATCGCCGTGGGATCGCCGCCCTGAGCAACAAAGCCCGCAATGACGCGGTGGAACGACAGACCGTCGTAGAAGCCGGCCTCCACCAGAAAGACGAAGTTGTTCGCGTGGATCGGGGCGATGTCTTCGAAGAGATCGATGCGCACCGTACCGGTCTCGAGTTCCAACACCGCCACGTAGTCCAGGGCGCTGTCGAGCGTGAACGGCGGCGCTTCTTCGTACGTGGGCTTGTCGACGGCGCCGATATCCACGACACCCGGCTCCTCCTCGATGGGCGCGCTGGGCTCCGCGGTGAACGCGTCGTCCGCCGCTTGCGGCCGCCCGGAGACGGCGCTGATCGTGGGCAGAGCAATCTCGGCGCTGCCCGCGGCGACCGTCTCGATTCGCGCCGAGAGAATGACGTCTCCCGCAGGGGCGCGAGAATCGCCCTGGGGGTCGCGCTCACGGAGCCCGTGCAACAACTCCTGCCCCTGAATGACCCGCCCGAACGGCGTGAAGCCAAGGCTGTCGAGCTGCGGTTGGGGCGAAAGCGTGATCAGGAACTGGGACGAGGAGGACTCGCCGCGGACACGGGCCATGGCCAGTAACCCGGAATCGGCCAGCGTAAGCGGCTCCGCCAAGGAGGAGAGATCCTCCTCCCCCAAAAAGTATCCGGCGCCGTCATCGCCGGTGGCGTTGGGAGACCCGCTCTGCGCGATCTGTCCCGCCACCACGCGATGGAAGGTGAGATCGTCGTAAAAACCCTCGTTGACCAAAAACACGAAGTTGTTGACGTGCAAAGGCGCGTCGTCGTCGAACAGCTGGATGCGCACCTCACCCGTCTCCAATTCGAAGACGGCAATGTAATCGAAGCTCTCGTCAAGAACGTTGGCCGGTGCCGTGTCGTAGGTGGGTTTCTCGACCGCGCCCACGCCGCCCGCGTCCTCATCGGCCGTCCGCCGGATCGACACTCCGCCCGGGTCGCCGCCGGTTGCACTGCTGCCGTGCGGATTGTCGTTGCCGAAGAGCAAGAGGGGCAGCAGCGCGCCGCCCATGCCGACCAGTCCGACCACATAGAAGATCTTCGCGTAGCGCGAGCGAAAGAACGATCGCCGGCTGCCGCCGCGGTCGAAGCCTTGCGAGTCCGCCCGCCGGCGCGCCAACCGCTGTACCCGCGTCCGCGCACTGCG
>JAPUIR010000075.1 GCA_027296805.1 Chloroflexota bacterium
CAATCCTGACGTCCAAGATTATGTCCGCAATCTGGAAGCCACCCAGTCCCACGATGACACCCCCTCCGTCGATATGCCGCCGCTGTCCAGCCAAGACGTCCTTGACGAAGTCCAGCGCCTCCTGACCAAAGACGAGCCCGACGGCGGCTAACCCCTCGCCCCAACACCACCCTCACCACGAAGGCTGGCCATGCCCGACGAACCGCACGTCAAAGAAATCGAAGTCCGCGGACTCCTCGTCGGCGTCTTCCAGGAAAACTGCTGGGTGATCGGTAACAAGCGCACCCGTGACGCGATCTGCATCGACCCCGGCGGCCAGGCCGAAGACATCCTCCACATGGCCGATGAAATGGGCGTCCACATCAAGATCATCGCGAACTCCCACGCCCACCTCGACCACATCCTGGGCGTCCGTGAGGTGCAAGCCAAAACCGGCGCCAAGTTCCTCATGCACCGCGACGATCTGGAGATCGCCCGCAGCGTCCAAGAATCCGCCAGCCGCTTCGGCATCGAAGCCGATCCTCCGCCCGATCCTGACCTCTACATCGAAGAGGGTATGAACGTCGAAGTCGATGGCATCGCCCTGCAGACCTTCCACACCCCAGGCCACACCCGGGGCAGCGTCTGCTACTACACCGACGAACTACTGTTCAGCGGCGACACCCTCTTCGCCGGCAGCATCGGTCGCACCGACTTTCCCGGCGGCGACTTCAAACAGGAGATGGCCAGCATCGTCGACAAACTGCTCCAGCTCCCCGACGACACCATCGTTCTGCCCGGTCACATGCAGCAGACCACCATCAAAGCCGAGCGCGAAATGAATCCCTTCGTCCTCCAAGAGCTCCGCGACCGCGGCCTTCTTGGCGGCGAAACCAGCGACACCTCAAGCAGCGGCATCGTCCTCCCACGCGATCTCTGATTGGAGCCCACCATGAGCAGCAAAGCAGACCTCCTCCAGCAGGTAGACGGCGCCCGCGACCGCCTCGACGCCGTCCTCGATCGCATCGATGAGGTCCACGGCACCTGGGAAGGCGCCGTCGGCACCTGGTCCGTCGTCAACTTGCTCCAGCACATGGACGGCTGGCTTCAGGAGATGGTGCCCCCGTTGGAGCGGCTGGCGCGCGGCGAGCGCCCCACCGCGGAAGGCGTCGACTACTCCAACGTCGACGAATGGAATCGTGGCTTTGTCGAGAGCCGTGGCGAGAGCTCCCTCGCCGACGCCCGCGCCACGATCAGCGCCTCCCAGGCCCAGTTCCGTGCCGCCATCGAGGCCGTCGCCGACGACCGCTTCGGCGAGAGCAAGACCGTCAACCGCCTCGTCGATGGCACCGCCATCGAACACTACGCCGAGCACACCGCCCAGCTCGAAGCCTTCCTGGGCGCCGAGCACTAGCGCCTCATCAACCCCGCGACCTGCGCAGGCATCCGCCGCACTCCTCTATACTTTGGATCGCAGAAAACAGTTGGTGTCGTGACGAGGGGCGGACTATGGCATTCATCCAACGTGTTCCCGAGGATCAAGCCAGCGGCGGACTCGCCAAGGACTACCGGTTCCTCTCGGACTCGTACTCGCACGCCGCCAAGACGCGCGTGCCAACGCCCCAGGTCTACACCACCTCCAGCCTGCTCCCCGACTACTTCCACTTCGGCGCGGTGCAGAATGGGGTCCTCACACACGGCGGCGCCCACGACCGCCCCTTCGGCGCCCTGCCCACCATTATGGTCAACTTCGCCACGTCCATGTTCTCGTCCTGCTTCTATTGAACCGAGTCCATCGGGGCCGTGTTGCCCCGCCTCTACAAAAGCGACGACATCGCCGACGCGATCATGGCCGACTTCGAGACCGCTCCCATCCCGGAGCTACACAAGGTCATGTTCCGTTGGGTCGAGAAGTTCACTCGCCGCTCCTGGGAGATGACCCCCGCCGACATCGAGACTCTGCGCGACGCGGGAGTTGAGGAGGCCGAGATCGTCGACTGGGCACAGGTCGCCGCCCTCCAAACCTGGTGGGTGATGCAGGCTGATGGCGGCGGGATCCCTCTCGAAGGGGACGCCGTCACGGGGACCGTCGTCGGCCACGAGCGCGACTGGTACCACGCCGCCGACGCCGAACTCACCGCCAGCGCGCCCTCCCAACCACTCGCCATCCGCGGCGCGTCTGTCGACACGCTCTGCTGGGTCGAAACTCAACACTCCGACGAATTCGCGGATCAGGCCCAAAACGCCCGCGATCGCTGGGGTTTCGTCCCCAACCTCTTCACCGCCGTCTCGCTCAAGCCCGACATCCTCCCGCGTCACCAACTGGGGTTGGAACTGCTGGAGGCGCCACACTCAACGTCGCTCTCCGCCCGTCAGCACGGCATGGTGCGTGCCCTCACGACCTCCCTCAATCACGCCCCCTACAGCCGCGATACGGCCCGCGAACAGCTCCGCCGCACCGGCGCCCCTGACGACCTCTTCGACAAAGTCACCGACGACTACACCCAGCACGACTGGAGCCCAGGCGACCGCGCAGTGCTCGATTTCGCCAGTAAGATGGCTGCCAACGCGTACAAGGTCTGGGAGGCCGACGCCCAGTCCTTCCGCGACAGCGGCCTGGACGACGAGGCCTACCTGGAAGTGCTCGAGGTCGTCTCGATCCAGAGCTCGCTGGACCGTCTCGCGAATAGCCTCGGCGTCGTCCCGGACGGGCAGCCCATCCTCAGCGGCTGAGCCGGCCTACAGACCGAGTCCAAGCGAACTTTTCACAGACTCCGAATCCGGTAACCTGGCCTCGCGAATCCCAGGCTTTCCGGCCACGACGAAGGAGCACCGATCGGTATGCCCGACGACGAAAGCATGCTGACTCCGGCCATGGAGGCCGCCATCGGCCTCGAGGGCGACCCGGTCACCGTGCAAATCAATCCCGAGATCGTCCGCCGCCTCGTCGAGGCCCTCGAAGAAGAGGACGAGGCCGTCCTCGCCGCCGTCAACAGCGACGACCCCCACGCTGAAATTCCCGCCTACGCCCTCATCACCGCCTCCACCCGCCAGCGTCAACTCACTGTGCCCGACGCCCCGCGCCGCGGGCTCATGGCCGCCGACGAATGGCGCATCTTCGGTCCCATCCACATGGGCGACGAACTCACCATCACCCCCCGCATCGCCGACATCCAGGAGCGCATCGGCGGCCGCGTGGGGCACTCCCTCTTCGTCCATCACGAATGGGTCTACCGCAATCAGGCCGGGGACGAGGTCGCACGCGTCCGGCGCACCATCACCCTCTTCAAGGAAAAGCACAGCGGCGAGTAACCATGCCCCTCACCTTCGACGACATCAACGACGGCGACGATCTCCCCCAACACAAGCGCACCCCCTCCAGCCTGCGCGTCATGCAGTTCATGGGCGCTTCCTGGATGTGGGGGCCCCAGTTCTACGACGCCGAGACCGCCGAGAAAATGGGCCTCCCTGCCCCCATCGTCCCCGGCCCCATGAAAGCCGCCTTCCTCGACCAGTACCTCCGCGCCTGGCTCGATGGCGGCGGCAAAGTCGAACGACTCCAGGTCTCGCACCGCCGTCCGGACGTCCACAACGTCGAGATGACCCTCGGCGGCGCCATCACGCGCAAGTATGAGGACGACGGCGTGCAGAAAGCCGATCTCGAGATCTTCATCGACAACCCCGAGGGCGAACGCTCCATCCGCGGCGCGGCGACGGTCGTCTTCACCTAGGCAAGCGACCATGGCGCCTGGCTACGACACCA
>JAPUIR010000076.1 GCA_027296805.1 Chloroflexota bacterium
AACGTTCGACAACGCGGCCTCGGTGATGCTGGGCGACTACATGTTCGCTCATGCCGCGGAGCTGGTGGCTCGCACGGGGAACCTCGCGGTGATCCGGCTCTTCGCCGAGACGCTGATGACGATGGCGAAGGGCGAGCTGGACCAAGACATCTCGGCGTACGACGCGACGTCGGGGACGATGCGGGACTACTACCGACGGATCTACGGGAAGACCGCGTCATTGTTCTCCACAGCGGGCGCGGGCGGGGCAATGATGGGTGAGTGCAACGCGGAGGCGACCGAGGCGCTGCGGTCGTATGGACGCGACCTGGGGATGGCCTTCCAAATCGTGGACGATGTGCTGGATTTCTGCGGCACGGCGGAGGCGCTGGGCAAGCCGGTGGGAAGCGATCTGCTGGGCGGGACGCTGACGCTGCCGTCGATCTTGCTGATGGAGGAGAGTCCCGGTGACAATCCGGTCAGCCGGCTGTTCAAAACGGAGGACGAGGCGGAGCGGGAACGCTGTCTGCGGGAAGCGTTGGAGCGGATCTGCGAGGGGGCGATCGTCGATCGGTCGATGGCAGTGGCGCACGAGTGGCGGGACAAGGCGACCAGGGCGATTGCGACCTTGCCGCAGACGGCGGAGCGGGAGGCGTTGGAAGCGATCGCGAATTTCGTGACGCAGCGCGACTTCTAGGCTGAGGCGGAAGGGGAGACGCGCCAGCGACCGGGCCTAGGCCCGGCCGTCGGTTTTGCCGCAGGGCGGGGTTAGAGGTTGATCTTGCCCGGCTGGCGCGGAGGCAGCTTCTCCTTCTTGCGACGGACCTGGGCGTCCTTGACGAGGGCGCGCTTCTGGCGGGCCTCTTCGCGCTTGCCGCGGCGCTCCACGATCTTGCGTTCGGTCAGGTCCGCGATGTCCGCCTGGCTGAGGGGATCCTTGCGCCGCTCCTTCTTGATCTGGGGATGCTCATAGGGGCGGGCCGACTTGGGCAGATAGGTGACTTCCTGGCCCAGGTGCCAGTAGGTGCCTTTGTCGGGGATTCGGCGGGGGTAGCCCTTGCGCACGATGAAGGCGGTGAAGGAGGTGGGCATGAGACGCTGACCGTCCGCGTCGCAGACGGGGCAGGGGGCGGGCTCATCGGCTTCCTTCATGGGCTTGACGGTCTCGAAGATGCCTTCGCAGTCTTCGCAGAGATACTCGTAGAGGGGCATCGCTCATTTTCCTCTCGGGGGGCCACTCTGGGACCCCGCGCTCGCTCGTCGGGTGGCGCGGACGTCGTCCACGAACCCTGCTGCTTTTACCTCTTGATCGAGCGCCACTTCAACACAATCGCGGAGGTGCGTCTCGATCTCGCTCCCCAGGGAGTCGTCGATGCGGACGCGCGCGACGTCGTTGTACGACGCGGTCTGCAAAAAGCGTAGCAACTTGAGGGCCGTTCCTGAAAGCGGGCGGCCCGGCTGCTCCAGGCGACAGTTGGGGCAGAGCACGCCTCCCAGAAGGGGCGCGAAGGCATTGTCCTGCTCCTGGAGGACGGATTCGCATTGGATGCAGAGGTGGAGTTGGGGCTGGTAGCCCTGGTCGATGAGGAGGCGCATTTCGAACCAGCGGACGACGAGGTCGAGACCATCTTGGCGATCGAGGCGAACCAGGGCTTCAAGGAAGAGCGGGTAGAGGCCACCAACGTCGGTGGTGGAGTCGGTGAAACGGTCGACGAGTTCCGCGATATAGAGGCCGCGGCTGAGGCGGTCGACGTCGTCATGCAGATCGGCGAAGGGCTGGATGGCTTCGGCCTGCGTGACGAGATCGAGGTTGCGGCCGGTGGCGATCACAAGCGAGGTGCGAGTGAGCGGCTCGAGATGGCCCGCGAGTTTGCTGCGGGGGCGCCGAAGACCCTTGGCGACGACCTCGATGCGCCCGAGGCGCGGGGTGAAGAGCACGCAGATTTTGTCCGCGTCGCCGAGGCGGCGCTGTCGGAGGACGACGCCCTCGGTGCGGTAAACGTGGGGTGGGGGCACGGGTCAGGCGCCCGGCGCGGGAGGATCGTCGTTGGCGCCGATGGTGGCGCCATCCGGGACTATGGCGTCGCCATCTGGGCCGATGGTGACACTGCCTGCGACTATGGCGTCGCCATCCGGACCGATGGTGACACGGTGGCGGAGCGCGCGGCTGAGGGTGCGCGCGTCGGCGTATTCGACGTCCGCGCCGACGGGTAAGCCGTGGGCGAGACGGGTGACGCGGACGCCGAGGGGCTGGAGCACCCGCGCGAGGTAGGACGAGGTGGCTTCCCCTTCCAGGTTGGGGTTGGTGGCGAGGATGACCTCCACGATGTCGGCGGCCTGGAGACGGTGCAGCAGTTCGCGGATCTTCAACTGGTCGGGACCGAGGCCGTCCATGGGGCTGAGTGCCCCGTGGAGCACGTGGTAGCGGCCGTTGTAGCCGCCAGCTTTCTCGATGGCGAGGATGTCGAGCGGTTCCTCGACGACGCAGATGGTGGTGGCATCGCGGGAGTCGTCGGTGCAGACGAGACAGGGGTCGCGTTCGGTGACGTTCTGACAGACGCTACAGAGCTGGATGCGATCCTTGACCTCAAGGAGGGCGGCCGCGAGGGCTTCGGCCTCGTCGCGGGGGGCGCGGAGGACGTGATAGGCCAGGCGCTGCGCGCTCTTGGGGCCGATGCCGGGCAGCCGATGGAACGCCTCGATCAGGCGCGCGAGCGGTGCAGCCGTAACGGGGGCGCCCGCCATTTCGCTCCTTACTGACCGCCCAAGCCGGGCAGCGGGAGTCCGGCCGTGAGGCCGGACATGCGCTCCTCGGACATGGCTTCAAGGCGATCGGTGGCTTCGTTGATGGCGGCGATGATGAGGTCTTGGACCATCTCGTGGTCTTCGGGATCCAGGATGTCGGGCTTGATCGCGACGGAGCGCAGTTTGTGGTCGCCACCCATGACGACGGAGAGCACGCCGCCACCCGCGGTCGCTTCGACGGTCGCTTCCTTGAGCTCTTCCTGTGCCTGGGCCAACTGTTCTTGGAGCTGCTGGGCCTGCCGCATCATGGCCGGGTCAATGCCACCCGCGCCAACGCCCTGGCCGCGCGCCTTCTTGCGGGACTGGCGGAACATGCCACCCTTCGCCTTGGCCATGGTCCACTCCTCCGCTAGTCAGCCAGTCCGCTAGGCATTTGGTCCGCTAAACATCGGGGTTGGCCGCGCCGACGCGACGGGCGCCGAGCTTCTCCGCCTCCGCGACCAATGAGGATCGCGCGGGCTCGGTCGCTTCGCCTTCGATACATCGGATCGTAACGGTCCGGCCCAGCACTGCGCTGGTCACCTCGTTGAGGATTTCGATGTGCTCTTCGGTGTGGGGCTTGTGGAACACGAGATAGGCGGGCCGGAAGGCGAGGACGAGTTCGTCCCCGGCATCGAGGTCTTGGAAGTCACAGGAGCCGTTGAGCACGCCAACCAACTTGTGCTCGCCACGTTGCTTGAGCGCCTGACGGATATCGAACATGAGCTGCTCCTGCGCGGTTTTCTCACGGGGAGGTGGCGCGGGCTTGGCCTCGGTTGGAGCGGCGCGCGTTGGATCCGGGCTGCGGGGGCGGGAGTCCGCGCGGGCGGGGGGTGGCTGCGTGCGTCGACCCTGGGACGCCGATCGCTGAGCACCCGGGCGACCCGATTGCTGACCGCGTCGAGAAGGCGCGCGGCTCTCTTTGGCCGGCGCGGCGGGCGCAGCCGGGCGCAGCTCCTCCTCGTAGGCGAGGCGGCCGAGGGCCAGTTCGAGGGGGAGGGAGTCGAACGGGTCGGCCTGGATATCGGCGTCGTTGATCGCGCGCAGGGCGCTGATGGTCGCAGCGGGATCGACCCCCTTGACGAGGTCGGCCAAGGCTTCTTGCTCCGGCTCGCTCAGCGCGAGGGTCTCGGTGGCGTTGGTCTGGGTGAGGAGGGCGTGTCTCAGGTGCTGGACGACCTGGCGCTTGAAGCGGCCGAGGTCGACGGCGTCGTCTTGGACGGCAATGAGGACCGCGAGGCCCGCAGGAAGGTCCTTCTGCAAGGCGGCGCGGGCGAGTTCGAGGGCGCGCTTGTCGGCGGTGAGGCCAAGCGCTTCGACGGCGCCTTCGGTCGTGACATCGTCGCCTTCAGTGGCCCCGACGCGATCGAGCAGGTTAACGGCGTCGCGGGCGGATCCGGTGGCCTCGCGGGCGATGAGGTTGAGGGCTTCGTCGGAGATGTTGATGCCCTCGGCCTCGGCGATCGTGCGCAGGTGGCCGACGAGCACTTCCACGCCGATGCGGCGGAAGTCGAAGCGC